>OMRK01000229.1 GCA_900313515.1 uncultured bacterium
AAAAGTTCCGTTAAGGGCAACATGGCACCGTTCTGGGGATCGGCTAAAATGGCTCGAATCTTATCACCAATAGCCGTTCCCCCTGGCTCGCGAGTACGCACCGCCTTGTAGCCCTTCGCCTGTAATCGTTCCTGCAAACGCACAGCCTGCACTGTCTTGCCGCCACCCTCCGGCCCTTCAAAGGTAATAAATAAGCCGCACCGACTATCCACTGCTGCCTCCCTTCGGCCCTAGGCCTAAAACCGGAATGGCCGCTTCTTCAGAAAGCAGACCATTCCTAACACACTCTTCCAATAACCGTAGTCTCGGCCCTATTCCTTCTTTACAAAATCGGGTTGAGCAGACTCAGTCTTTTCGGTCGCCTCCTTGGACTTAACATTTTCAGATTCATTCTGCTTTTCAGAAGAGCTAACAGAATCAGCAGACTGAGAAGGTGAACCTAACTGCGCGGGCTCGACCGCAACAGAAGCAGGCTCCTTACCATGTTCATCCAAAACAGCAGCAATGCTATCTACGTAGCTTTCATCGAACTCGTCATCCTCGTAATCATCCTGCCTAGCCACTGCCCAACGGTAAAGCATTAGGGCCAAAACAAAGAAGCACAGAGTGCTGAAAATATTGTAGCCACTCTGCCCCAAGATAATTACCAAGGTTTTTTCTAAACTTATGCCTTCCAACCAAGCGTAAATGTCGCTGTGCACCGACAAAACAGCAACAAGAACCCCTGCCAGAGCGCCACCGGCGACCAATCCTGTGGCAAAAAGACTACCATTACCTAAATCGGAATCTTCTTCGGAGCCACCATTTCTTTTGATGTGCCAGTCAACTGCACCGCGTACCAGGCCACCAGCAAAAATAGGCAAAGTGGTGGAGAGCGGTAAGTAAGCGCCTACAGCAAAGTTCAGGGAATTTATACCGCAAAGTTCGACGGTGATAGATAAGAAGGCACCAACCAGCACAAACTGCCAATCTAGATTGAAAGATAACAAACCACGTATTAAAGTAGCCATCAAGGTGCCCTGGGGAGCCGGATACTGGGTAGTGCCGATAGCATGCATAATCCCCATACTCTGCATTTCCAGTGTGGGAGTATCCAGAATGTGGATAGTACCACCAACCACAAATGCTGAAACGATGCAACCTATGAAGAGGGCTATCTGCTGATACCTAGGCGTAGCACCCACCAAAAACCCAGTCTTAAGATCCTGACTGGTGGCTCCCGCCGTAGCTGCAGCAATACAAACAATTCCACCTATAACCAAGGCCATAGGTTCATAGAAATCACCTGTCCAGCCTAGACCTATAAAAATTAAGCAAGTACCCATAAGAGTAGCAATAGTCATGCCGGAAATAGGGCTGGAACTGGAACCGATAAGGCCCACTATGCGACTGGCCACAGTGACAAAGAAGAAACCAAACACCACAATCAAAATGGCCAACATCACTTTTCCCAATATATGACCGGTGGGCATAATCGGCAAGCAGACGAGAACCAGCACCAATACAGCGCAACCGATCAGAACAGTGCGTATAGAAAGCTCTCTGTCCGTGCGCGCAACGTTGGCCACCTTTCCCTTATTGGTAAGTACTCCCAAGCTGGAGGTGAAGGAAGAGATAATGGTGGGCAAAGTCTTAATTAGAGTGACGAAACCGCCACAAGCCACGGCTCCCGCCCCTATTTGACGGACATAAGCACGATATATTGCTGTGGATAGATCGTAAAAAGTGCGGGCGTCGGGATTCCAGCCACAAGGCCCACCAGGTGTCAAAAGATCGGGCATCTCTCCCAGTTTAACCAACTGCTCCGCTATAACGTGGGTAGGAACCAAGGTAGCTATAAGCGGGATCAAGCCTAACCAGGCCAGAACACCGCCCGCTACCATAATACCAGCTAACCTGGGGCCGATAATATAGCCTACGCCCAAGTATTCAGGCGTGATTTCACCACCCACACAGGCGGCCGGCAAGAATCTATTTTTGGCAGCCGTAACGTAGCTGGGAGCCTGGGCAATAAGGTGCACGCCCTTCTGGAGCATAGCATACAAGATAGCTATAATTACGCCCCAATAGGCATTCTTGGCAAACTCACCCCCCTTATCTCCAGCAATCAGAACCTGAGCGCAAGCTGTTCCTTCTGGGTAAGGCAGGGTTTCATGCTCTTGAACTATCAAATTGCGGCGCAGAGGGACCATCATCAAAGTCCCTAAAACACCGCCGCACAGGGCCAGAGTAAAAATTACTCCATAATTGAAAAAACTCACTCCCTGAGAGTCCGCACTCAAGAAGAGGAAGCCGGGCAAGGTAAAAATTACCCCTGAGGCAATAGACTCGCTGGCAGATCCCGTAGTCTGGATGATGTTATTTTCCAAAATGGTCGTGTTGAAAAGTTTACGCCCAACAGAGATAGCCACCACAGCTATAGGAATGGAGGCCGAAACCGTTAGACCAGCTTTTAAGGCCAGATAAACCGAAGCGGCCCCAAACAGGACTCCAAAAAAAATGCCCATAAATATGGCTCGCACGGTAAATTCCCGCATATTTTGCTGCGGAGCTACGTAAGGAGAAAATTCTGCTTCTTGAGAAGAGTCTGCCACTCGTGTTTCCCCATGCCTTTCTTTTTGTTTACATTCAGCGCGGTGCAACTTAGACAATCCCCCCCTCCCTCAATCAGTATTCTACTAATACACAGTCGGCGCCCGCTCCGCTGGAAATATTAACGCGAACTATTTAAACGGCTCCACTATTGCGCAGTCGAGGCCGTCAATTCTTTGGCGGCGCTGCTTCCGGGGGTTATCTTGTAGGCCTTACGCAACCCCTCAACTCTACCCTTAGCAGCTTCTATGCGCTCACTGGTGAGAGGATGGGTGCTCAGTAGAGAGTTCATGAACTGACTGTCCCCTTTGCCGTTATCGCTCTTTTTCAAAACATTCAAAGCATCTACGGCAAAGGCAGGGTCAAAACCAGCCTGAGCCATAAGATCAGTGCCGCCTTCATCGGCCTCCCTTTCCTGACTCTGACTGTAACGGTTGCTAATTACGAAGTTGGTCATGCCAACTAAAGTAGAAACGTTATTTTTGTTGCCCTTCACGAAATTCATTAAAATGGAACTGCCCACCTGAGCAGCCATGGAACGTTCCAAGGCTTTAACAGAATGGCGCCGCTCTACATGGGTGATTTCATGCCCCACGACAAAGCTCAGTTGATCTACCGTCATAGCTTTGCATATTCCTTTGGTAACATAAACAAAGCCTCCGGGAAAGGCGAAGGCATTGACGTTGTCCTGATTTAGCACCTTGAAACTGTAAGGAATCCCACGGCCACCGTGTGAAGCTAAGCGCTGACCTAACGCATCTATGGTTCGGTTCAACTGGGGATCTTGCACTAGCCCGTATTGTTTTTCAATCTGTTGCGAGGAGGAACGCCCAATTTTTATCTCCTGCTTAGTGGAAATTATCGAAGCAAGCGCAGGCAGGCTCAAGACAAATATCAATATAACAACTGCCACGCCTATATATTGCAGTCTGATACTCTTAGACATAGACACACTTCTCCAGACACTTTCTCCGCCAGGCCACATTCCGAACCAAAAAGCCTCGGAAATACCCAGATGACAGGTAAGTGAGAATTGATTAGATTGCAACAGCAATCCTGCCTAGTTTTGACTAATCCTGGCCTTTAGACTTTTTCCCTGTTCTGTGGTAGTTAAATTCGAACGCAGAAAAACTCGCGGCCTCTCCCCGGCAATAATGTCGGCCCTGACACCAAAGACCTGTTCCAGTAAATCCGCGTTGATCACCTCGCCAGGCCGCCCATCCCTCACAATTTTTCCCTCATTCAGTACAATCAAACGGGAGCAGTATTGCGAAGCTAAATTAAGATCATGTAGCACAACAACCACAGTAAGACCACGCTCATTGTTTAAGCGCCAAACTAGATCCATAATTTCAATTTGAAAACAGATATCTAAATGGTTGGTCGGCTCATCCATAAATAAGATATCTGTTTCTTGGGCCAAAGCTTGGGCTATGCGTACCCGCTGCAGCTCGCCGCCGGATAATTCTCCCACCCTCCGCTCAGCCAAGTAGGCCGTGCCCGTCTCTTCCATGCAACGGTAAGCCACGGCAGCATCTCCGAGGCCAACTCCTCCTCCCCACCCTTCCGCTTTGGCATAACGTCCCATCTCCACTATTTCCCGACAGGTGAACGGTTGCCAAATATGCGTATTCTGGGGCACGAAGGCCAATTTTTTAGCTATTGCCTTTCGGCTAAGCTTGGCACATTCGTCCCCCTCTACGAAAACTTGCCCACTACTCAGAGGCATAAGACCGGCCAGAGCCCGTAACAAGGTAGATTTACCTGTGCCGTTGGGACCTAGAATTCCCAACAACTCCCCCTTCTTTACAGTCAAAGATAGATCTTCGAAAACCGGATCGCTACTAATTTGGTAGGCACACGTAATATGCCTGGCCTCCAACACGGGAGCGCTATCTATACCATTCACGTCAGCCTCCGATCTTGACTCAATGAAGCCCTATCTTCTATCTGCACCACGCAGGAATAGCCCCTGCCAAGAAATGCCCCAAACGCCCCACCCTCGACCTAACCAAACAGTTTTGGCAACACAATTGCTAGCTTTAAGAATTCCCTAAACGGCCCTTTTCTTGAGTATCCAAAAGAAAAATGGCGCTCCCGCCAATGCGGTCAGTACCCCAACCGGCAATTCCTGCGGCGCCGCTACCACCCTAGCAGCCGCATCAACTATCACTAAGAAGGAAGCCCCATTTACAGCAGCTATAGGCATAAGTAAGCGATGATCCGGTCCCACCAGCATGCGCGTGACATGCGGCACCACTAATCCTAAAAAGCCGATCATGCCAACCGCCGAAACGGCAGCCGCCGTCATTAGAGAGCAAGCTAGAACTACCACAGTCTTGAGCCGTTCCACGTTTACTCCCAAAGCCTGAGCGTTCTCTTCACCCATTCCCACAATGTTTAACGGCACCGCGCAAGTAAAAAGGGCAACACCACCAACTACCAGATAGGGAAGTACTAGCCACAAAGAGGTAGAGCCAGCCTCTCCCAATGTCCCCATCATCCACAAAATTACCCGATGCAGATCCTCTCCGGCCACCGTCATTAGCAAACTCACCACAGCCCCGGTAAAGGAACCAACTATGACCCCTGCCAAAAGGAAAGTTTCTACCGGTAAAACGTTGTTTACTCTGGCAATTTTGTATACTACCAACATGGCCAGAACAGCTCCGAGAAAGGCCATAATGGGTGTGGAGGGCAGATAAGGCGTTATATTAGGAATATGGCAGACGATTGCTAAAGCAGCCCCTAAAGAGGCTCCCGAGGATGTCCCCACAATGTAGGGATCGGCTAAAGGGTTGCGCAGTATACCTTGCAGGCCACAACCAGCCAGAGCCAGAGCAGCCCCCACCACCATAGCCAGCTCAACCCGTGGCAAACGCAGATCAAAAATGATGATTCGGCTAGCCTCCGGCAAATTTTCTGGGTCATATATTGCAGCAAAAAAATCGCTTACCGGTAAAGGAACTGAACCGTAAATCACCGCAATGACCACGCAGGCCGCCAGCACCAACAGGGCCACTACAGCATAGCCAACATATTTTCTCAGAGCCAGCCGCCTGGATTTTGACCAAGCGGCCTCAACAGACTGCCTATCCACTCCTGTTCACCTAACTGTCGTGCTCAACCTTTGCCCCCAATTCCCCCGTCATGTCCTTCGCCACCTCCCAACAATACCTCTGCATAAGTTCCGTCCCCTCTAAGCAACGCATGGTAGGCCGGTGCAAAAGTCCAGCCGGAATGAAATAAACCCGTTTATTCATAACCGCTGGCAGCGATTTCCAACCAGGGCTCTTTTCCCAAGTGGACATGCCACTGCAGCTCATGATTACAAGATCCGGATTTTGCCTAACTAAATCTTCAAGCGATACAGTTGGATAATCGTTGTTGAGCTCTCCATAACAGTTGCGCCCACCAGCCCAGGTGATTAGCCCGTCTATATAGGAGGTTTTCCCCACTGTAACTATGGGATTAGGCCAAATAGCCAAAAAAACTCGCGGCTTACGTTGCCAAGCACTACTTGCCTTCTCTAGGCGCTCTATTTTATCTTCCAGACGAACTGCCAGCTTATCGGCCGCTTCTTTACGTTGTAGAGCCTGCCCTAAAACGGGTAATATTTGACGCAGATCCTCCAAATTGGCCAAATGTAACGGCAATTTCTGGGTATTTTTTAGAGCTTTAAAACGGCTCTGCACGCCAGCAGGCAAAAGCTGGGGATCGTAAACCAAAAGATCAGGAGCCGCAGCCGCGATAAGCTCTAGATTAGGATACATATCCCCCACACTGGGCAGTTTTTTGACAAACTCGGGATAATCATCGTTATCGGTCACCCCAACCAGGCAATCTCCGGCTCCCAAATCACAAACGGTTTCCGTAAGGGCAGGCGTCAAAGAGACTACCCGCATAAGCCTACTACCCGTACCAGGCGCGTAAGGAGCCTCCCAAAGCGTGGCCCGCCCATTCCCTTTTGAATATTTTCCGTAATAAAACCAGCCCAGCCCCTTAGAGCCGAATTTTTCATAAAATCCAGTTATCAAAAGCAGCAGTACTACAAAAATCCCTACGTATAGAACAACCCTTTTGCGCTCAACCATTACCCGCCCTACTTATCGCCTCTCTTCGGCCAAATCCTACCAATCAACTCGATAGTTCCCGGATTACAAGTCAAGTAAAACTTCCCCATCGTTGTCGGCATCCTTTTAATGCCTTTGGCAATGGTTAGGCAACAAAAAACCTCCACACCCTCGTCCACTCACCCCACCTTGAAACAATCACAGGAACAAATAAAACAGGCGTTGAGGCGGACAACCGCATCATTGTAATTCGTAATGCTTAATGCGTAATTCGTAATTACATGGCTCTCCCAGCACAGGCTCGATGCTTCTCACCCTGGGCAGGAGCCACGACGGCAACGTGAAAGCGTTGCGCGCATACTGAGAAGAACTCATGTTTAGAGCAAGGATAGAAAGCGAAGCAAAAAATGTCTGAAGAATTAACCGCTCGTGAAGTCGCTCGTCTGTATAAGGATTATGTCAATCCCGACCTAGCTAGGACCATGCGCATTACCGGACTGGGGGTAGTGGAGGATCACGCCCAAGGGTGCTACGTTTGGGATACAGAAGGCCAAAAATACCTGGATATGGCTGGCGGCTACGGTGTATTCTGCCTGGGCCATTCACATCCCCACGTTATAGCTGCCGTGGAAAAGCAACTCCACAAAATGTCCCTTTCAGCCAAGGTTTTCTTTACCGCCCAGCAAGCTAAGCTGGCCAAAAAGCTAGCCGAAATAACTCCGGGCGACTTAAAATATACGTTTTTCTGCAACAGCGGCACTGAAGCCGTAGAAGGAGCTCTCAAAATTGCCCGGCTTACTACCGAGCGCATAACTTACGTAGCCATGCAGAATGCCTTCCATGGCAAGTCTACTGGTAGCCTGGCCGTTTCTGGACGCCCCAATTACCGTACTCCCTTCGAGCCGCTTATGCCGGAAGTGCGCCACATTCCCTTCGGCGATGTATCAGCCTTAGAGGAAGCCGTAGATGAAACGGTAGCCGCCGTACTTGTGGAGCCCATTCAGGGTGAGGGTGGTATCCATGTAGCCCCTGACGGCTACCTGCAGAAGATGCGAGAAATTTGTGATAAGCACGGCGCTCTCCTGGTAGCTGATGAAGTGCAAACCGGGTTCGGCCGTACCGGCAAGATGTTTGCTGTAAATCACTGGGACGTTGCGCCCGATATTTTGATCGTGGCCAAAGCACTGAGTGGCGGAATTCTGCCCATTGGCGCCTTTATCGGTACCCAACGCGTGTGGTCCGCCTTTAAAGGTCGCCCCACCATTCACACCTCTACATTCGGCGGAAGTCCCCTGGCCTGCACGGCCGGATTGGCCGCCCTGGAGGTCTACGAGCAGGAAAATCTCTGCCAAAAATCGGCCGAAAGCGGCGCTTATTTCAAGGCCGAACTGCAGAAATTGGCCGGAGAATATCCCGATTTAATTGCCGAGGTACGCGGCTTAGGCCTCCTGCTGGGAATGGAAGCCGTCAAGGAGGAGTATGCCGGCTCCATCATTTCGGAGATGTCCCATCGTCACATAATTGCCGTATACACCTTAAACCAGCCCAAGGTCATTCGCTTCGAGCCGGCCCTCAACATAAGCCGGGAAGATATAGACAGCTGCTTAAAGGCTCTTTCCGAATCTCTGGCCAAAACTCGCGAAATGTTCAAGGGTAGGATGTAAATTGGCTTTCAGACACAGGACAATCGGGACGTTTTGCGGGCTTACCTGAGGGGGCACCGCCGGTTTATCTCAAGCGCAGGGCGAGCGGGACGCTTAGTGCGTTTGCTCGAACCACCCGCCCGAGGAGTACGACCGGCGGCTTGCCTGTGAAAGGCGTTTCGAGACAGCTTGCATCCCCCGCTTAGTGTGCAAGCCTGTAGCCCGTCCGTGAGACGGTGTCCCAAGATGGCTCTGGCCACCTGCTGGGGGGTATAGCAGAACGTAAATAGGCGGTTCCATATGTTGGCGACCAGCCTTTTTCCTTGTGGTGAGATAAAATATCCACCTTAGGCAGGAAATAAGCTGTTTTATAGAGCAGAAGCCGTTTTCTTGTTTTTGAACGAATTTGCAGATAGAATATTTAGCTGTCAACAGTAGTGGAGGAACGCGTGACCTACGTAGCTCGTAATGTTACTATAAAGGGCGAGCCTGAGAAAGCCTATGCCCTTATAAAGGAAATGGAAGATTTCCCCAAGTTTATGCCCGATGTCCAGAGCGTGGAGGTCGTCAGGAGAGGCGAAAACATGACCGTCACCGACTGGGTTACGGAAGTAGACGGCACCGAGATCATCTGGACCGAAGAGGATCATTTCGATGATGAGCATTTGACCGTAGATTACAAGCTCACCGAGGGAGATTTAGACAAATTCGAGGGCCAATGGATTGTAGAGCCGACGCCTGAGGGCTGCAAAGTAACACTCACCGTAGACTTTGATTTTGGCATTCCGGAGTTGATTCATCTGATCGGCGGCGTTTTAGAAATAAAAGTAACGGAAAATTCCGATATGATGTTAAACAGTTTAAAGACCCGCCTGGAAGGGCAGCAAGGCTAGACAGTGAACCGTTTCGGCTTTTTAATTCATCCTCTGGGCATGCGCGACATAGTGCGCCATCTGCCCAATGTGGCCGGCAAACGCGAATCGCTGGTCAAAAAGATCCTGGAGTGGACTCCTTCCTACCATGCCTCCGACATAACGGGTGTTCAGTCTGCTTACGATGGGCGCGAAATTGAAGGCGGTTTTTATACGGTCCCTCTATTCCCCCAACAGATTACCGGTCTGGATCGCAATTTTGTAGTAGGACGTATTTTGGATGCCTGCCGTCTGGCTGAGAAGGATGGAGCCCAAATTGTCGGCTTGGGCGGTTACACTTCAGTGGTAGGTTCAGCTGGACTAAATGTTGCCAAGGAAATGGAGATTGCCGTAACCAGCGGCAACAGCTACACCACGGCTACTGCTATAGAAGGTGCAACCAAAGCCTGCGAACTTTTGGGGCTAGATCCCAGACAAGCCACAGTTGCTGTGGTAGGTGCTACCGGCTCCATTGGCAGCGTATGCTCTAAAATTCTAGCTCAGCGTGGAGTCGGAACCTTGCTGCTTTTGGGGCGCTCGGAAATTCGTCTAGCTAACGTGGCCGAGGATATCCACGCTCTGGCTCCAAGTGTTCAGTTGGAAACTTCCATCGACATGAACACCAGCCTGCGCCGGGCCGATCTGGTGGTAAGTTGTACATCATCGGGCGGCGATATTCTCCAGCCTCCCCTGTTTAAGACAGGTGCCGTCATCTGCGACGTGGCCGTTCCCCACGATGTCTGCCGTGAGGTGGCCCAGTTACGCCCCGACGTGCTGGTAATTGAGGGCGGTGTCTGTGTAGCTCCCGGCAAAAATCCCAAGTTCAACTTCGACTTCGGTTTTCCGGAGGGCATATGCTTAGCCTGCATGGCCGAGACCATGATTCTCACAATGGAAGGTCTTTTTGAGGATTTCTCCATAGGTCGCGGACTGCAAATTGAAAAGGTAGAAGAGATCAGCCGCCTAGCCAAAAAGCATGGTTTCAAGCTAGCTGGTTTTAGAGCTTTTGACGAGCCCATAACCGCAGAGCGTATTGAGCAGGTGAAAACTCTGTCTAAGGAACGCCGCTTAGACCAGCACAGCTTCCCGGTCTCCTTAGCCAACCCCTCTGAGGCAAAGCAATCGTAGACCGAAGTTTTGCTTCGCAGTATGAGGTCGCAAACGAACTTGTACGATCTCAACAAGAAAAATCGCAGGAATTTTTATGACCGAAAATTCAGAAATGACAGTTGCCGTCCCCACCGATGAAAGTATGGGCTCCTCAGGTCCTGCGACGGCTCAAACCATACCGCACTCTCAAGCCGACGTAGCCCAGACCGTTGAACAGCCCGCCTTAAAGCGAGTGGTAAGCGTAAGTATAGGCTCCTCTACCCGGGATCACAGCGTGCGCACCGAGCTTTTAGGCATTCCCTTTGAAATCAGCCGCCGTGGCACCGATGGCGACCTGAAAAAGGCCAAAGCCCTTATTCAGGAGTTAGACGGCCAAGTAGATGCCATAGGCTTAGGCGGTCTAGACATTTACGTCTACAGCCAGACCAAACGTTACGCCTTCCGTGATGGACTAAAGCTCTTGAAGCTAGCCCAAAAGACCCCTATTGTCGATGGCAGTGGCCTAAAGAACACCCTCGAGCGCGAAACCATTCGCACTCTGGCTCGCGAGAATCTTATTCCGCTAAAAGACCACAAGGTGCTCATGGTCTGTGCCATGGATCGCTTCGGAATGGCTGAAGCCCTAGAAGAAGCGGGTGCTAAGGTGACCTATGGAGATGCCATCTTTGCCTTGGGTGTAGACGAGCCCATGCTCAGTCTCGAGGAACTGGCTGTCAAGGCCGATAAGCTTCTGCCCGACATCTGTAAGATGCCCATAAGTATGGTCTATCCCACCGGTTCCAAGCAGACGGCCATAGAGCCCACCCCTATGACCGATAAATACTATCAGGCGGCCGATATCATTGCTGGCGATTTCCTCTTTATCCGCAAGCATCTGCCCGATCGCCTAGAGGGCAAGACCATCATAACCAACACCGTAACTAGTCGAAATCTTGACGAGCTGCGCGATCGTGGTGTATCATGCCTGGCTACTACCACGCCAGAATTCAACGGTCGTTCCTTCGGCACCAATGTTATGGAGGCCGTGATGCTGGCTATTCTGGGCAAGAATTGGGAAGAGGTTAAACCGGAAGATTATCTGGATCTGATCAAGCGCCTTAACTTTAGGCCGCGCATCGTAAAATTTTGATCAATAATCAAGTTTGTCGGAGGACACCATGGCGAACGAAAAACCCACCATTTTAACGAAACAGGGTAAGATCGATATCGAGAAGAAACTTAACTACCTGAAGACTATCAAGCGCGAACAGGTAGCCGAGCGTATTCGTATAGCTCGCGAATTCGGCGACATTTCCGAGAACGCCGAATATGAAAGTGCCAAAGCCGAGCAGGGCTTTGTCGAAGGTACCATAAGCGAGCTGGAGCGCGTGCTGCAGAACTGCCGCGTCATCGAGGTCGATGAACTGAGTTGCGACGAGGTCAACTTAGGCACGAAGGTAACCATAGTCAGTGTCAGCGATGATCCTAATTCCGAAGAAGAGCGCTACACTTTGGAGTTGGTCGGTACCCGCGAAACTAACCCCCAGGGTGGGCGAATTTCCAACGAGTGTCCTCTGGGAGAGGCCCTTATTTCCCACGGTGTGGGTGACGTTGTAGACGTGAGAACTCCCAGCGGCGTACTCAGTTGGAGGATCGAAAACATCCAGCTCGCTGTCAGCAGTGATATAAAGTAAACAGTGCTTTTCAGATGGTGAAAAGAGTATTCCCGAACGTTTTCGCAGACGGGATAGAGGGTGTAGTGCTATGCCCTGTAGCGGTAGTCGCTGCTTAGGTTCGCCAAAATAGCGATGAGCGTTAAAATTTATAAAAAAAAATTCAACATATTTTGTTGATTTTTAATTGTAAATATAGCATGAAGTCTGTATAAGGGACTATGGCGGGAGTGGTCCGCGACATTCATTAGGTCCCGTTCTGAGAGAATATGGGAGAATCTGCTCCAGCCCTTTGTTTGTAGAGCATTTAGAGTAGATTCTTCTTTTATGTTACTTAAGTTAAAAAAAGAAAGGTAGAACATACAGTGACTCCCGAGCCCAAGAAGAACAAAAATCAAGCTGCCCCTCAGCTCAGCTTAAGCGAGCAGCAGGCTATCCGCATAGAGCATCTGCACGCCTTGGAGGAAAGGGGGCTGAGTCCTTATGTCATAACAAAATGCCCTATAACGGCCAATGCGGCAGATTTAAAAGAGCGCTACAAGGATCTCACTCCCGAGCAGGAGTCAGAGGAAATGGTGCAAGCGGTTGGTCGCATCACGGCCTGGCGCGGCCATGGCAAGGCATCTTTTATTGATATTACCGACCTTTCTGACCGTATCCAGCTTTATTTCAAGTATGATGTTTTGGGCGAGGAGTCCTACAAACTCCTAAGTTTGGCCGATCTGGGCGATCTTATTGCAGTCGAGGGCCATATGTTCCGCACCGGTCGCGGCGAACTCTCCATCCGCGTACAGAAATGGCAAATAGCCTCCAAGAGCCTCATTCCCCCGCCAGAGAAATGGCACGGCTTGAGCGACATAGAGGTACGTTATCGCCAGCGCTATGCCGATCTTATCGCCAACAAAGATGTGCGCGAAGTTTTTGTTAAGCGCAGCCGTATAGTTTCAGCTATCCGTCGCTATTTAGACAATTTGGGCTTCTTAGAGGTGGAAACCCCCTGCATGTCCAGCTTGGCCGGTGGAGCGGCTGCTCGCCCCTTCATAACCCATCACAATGCCTTAAATACAACTATGTACTTGCGCATTGCCACCGAGCTGCACCTGAAGCGTTGTATAGTCGGCGGCTTAGATAAGGTTTACGAGATCGGACGTATATTCCGCAATGAGGGCATAGATACCAGGCATAACCCCGAGTTTACAACCATCGAACTCTACCAGGCCTGGACCGACTACGAGGGCATGATGGATATCACCGAAAAGATTATCGATACCGCTTGCCAAGCGGTTCTGCCCGATTACAAAACCACGTTTATGGGCCATGAGGTCGATCTGCGTCCTCCGTATCCGCGTCTTAGTATGGACTCCCTGCTGCAAAAATATGCCAATATCTCCTTGGCTGAACTGCGTGAACCCGGCCGGGCCCGTGCCAAAGCCATCGAAATGGGTATTAACCTCGAGAATAAGGAATTCACCCTGGCCCATTTGATAGACAAGATCTTTGAGGCAGCCTGCGAGGAACACCTTATCCAGCCTACATTTGTCATAGATCATCCTACCGAGCTTTCACCCCTGGCCAAGCGCAAGAATGACGATCCCGGCTTAACTTACCGCTTCGAACTTTACGTGTGCGGCAGCGAGCTGTGTAACGCCTTCAGCGAGCTCAACGATCCCTTCGATCAGCGCCAGCGCTTCGAGGAGCAGCAAGCTCACAAGGATATCGATGAGGAAGCCCATCCCTTGGATGAGGATTTCTTAAATGCCTTGATGTACGGCATGCCGCCCACCGGCGGCTTAGGCATGGGCATAGACCGCCTGGTCATGTTGCTAACTGGCCAAGATTCTATCCGCGATGTCCTGCTCTTCCCCTTAATGAAGCCAATTAAGTCAAACGATTCCGAAAAGTAGCAGTAGTTTGCCCGTTAAGCTTTAGAGTGCAAAAATTCTGTAAGGCAAATTCGGGCGAAAAAATGACCTGCAAAAAGAATGATCTTAGCCGTCTTCGCTTGAAAGGGAGGCGGTCTTTCTTTATATACAAACAACTCTCGACATCATGCTATGATTGCGAAAGTATACGCAAAAGGAGAAGTAAACATGGCCTTTGAGCTTTATTCTAAAGATCCCAAGAAGAAGACTATACAGATTGTTGAACTTGTGATTGCTATAATTGGGGTGATTGCGGCTGTTGTGATGCTTCCACCCGTGATACGCGAATACCAGCAGGTAAATCAGGCCATAAGCCTGCACGACATGGGGCATGAATACATGCACCAAAACAATATTAAGTCTGCCCGTGAGTATTATGAAAAGGCGCTTCAAGTTTATCCTAAGTTAAAGTCAACCTACATAGAATTAGCCGGCACTTACTATTTTGAGGAAGATTACCAAAAAGAGATCGACACCTACCGCCGAGGCCTGGAAGTTATGCCAGAAAACGCGGATCTGCGCCACAGCCTTATAGAATCTCTTTTTCTTGTCGGAGATTATGATTCTGCCATAAAGGAAGCCGAGCAGGCTCTCAAATACGACAAAAATGATAGTATTGCTAAAGCTTTCATAGAGCGTTGCCAAAAGATCAAAAAAGATCCCAAATACCTGTCAGAGCATCAGCGTGAAATGGTATTCCAAAAGCAACAAAGAATGCAACAAAATAGTCATGTGCATCTCGAAGACCAGAATATGATTATCTCTCCGGCCAATTCCGGTGCTCCAGCTGCTCCCGGCGCTCCTGATAACACAGCTACTCCAGCTGCTCCCGGTGCTCCTGATAACGCGGCTGCTCCAGCTGCTCCCGGTGCTCCTGATAACGCGGCTGCTCCAGTTGCTCCCGGCGCTCCTGATAACGCGGCTGCTCCAGTTGCTCCCGGCGCTCCTGATAACGCGGCTGTTCCAGCTGCTCCCGGTGCTCCTGATAACGCGGCTGTTCCTGCTGCTCCTGGTGCTCCTGATAACGCGGCTGTTCCAGCTACTCCCAGCAATCCTGATAACGTGGCTGCTCCCGCGAAGTAAGCGGTTTCCTCTGCTTTTGTATCCAGCAGAAACAGGTGGAAATAAGTTTTCGTGGAAAGTTAAGCATAGGGATTGTTGTGTACATTCTAAGCTGAGGTGGCCTAGGGGCTCTTGTCGGTGTTGGAGAGTAGCATTTTAAGTTCGCAATGCCAGACATCGGAAGAGCCGCCCTGTAATAGCGGCGAACGGCGGACAAGCTTAGTACAATTTGAAAGGATACTCTCAAAGTAAAAAGTCGTCATGATCAAGAAGAATTTATTTGGTTTTATCGCTTTCGCAGGTGTCGCCAGTTTGGGTCTGGGTCTTATGACATCCGGCTGCGGCAACAATGGTGGAGGTTCCGTCACTCCCGCTGCTTTGGTTGGCGGAAGCAACAATGTGATTTTTTACTACACCTTAGCCGGTACTGAAGCACGGACCACGCTTCCAGGTGTCATCACCAAAGTCCGGTACGATTTTGAGGATGCCAAGGGCAAAACTGTAAAAGTTAGCAAAGAGTACGAGCTCAAGCATGCTGCCGAAGATACCGACAAGAACATATCCGTTCCCAATGTGCCCACCACCGCCAAGAGGGTCAACGTTGCCTATTACGATGAATTTGGTGAAGTTCTCGCCGTAGGTAAGGATAATTTAAGTTGGGATGTTGATGCCGGCCAAGCGATAGTTGCTTTTCCGTCCATTGAAGTTATCAACCACCCCGAAGCCGTCCTAAAGGTGAGTGACAATGTTCTGGCCCCTGGTGACAAAACCGATCTTGAGCTTAACGTAACAACTGTGAATGGTCACACGGTCGATTTAATTGCCTTCGCTGATGTATCTGGCCTGGACGAGTATTCTGACGTGTTGACCAGCTCAGACAAAACCAGCAGCAATTACCAGGCGGTGGGCTTTGACGGCACCAATAAGGGCCTAATTCCCGCCAACAAAATTAAGGCTGTATTGCCAGTGTACGGCGGTTCAGTAAGTGAAACCCTTGATGAGCCGATTTACGTAACCGATCAGACTGTGGCCAGTATAAAGTTAACTCCAGCCGCCATCCTGCCCTGTGAAGGAGCCACTGAGAAGTTGGATATCACCATAGATGAGGGTGATGTTCCTTCCAGCAAAGTGCTCATCATGAATGACGATGAAGGCGTCTTCAACAGCTTAGGTTATAAGGCCGTAACGGTGAGTGGAGGCGACAAGGTCGAGGTCGATGCCATAAATGAGCAACCCATCCAGGTAATCGCCACCTACACCAACACTGGATCAGGTCCAGTTCCCGAGGATGTCGATGTTACCGACAATACCGACTTTACCTTGAGCGAGGAAATTGCCACCGTAGACAAAGGTATAGAGAACATCTTCAGCTTCAACGGCAGCAACGGCGACCAGAGCGTTACGTTAGAAGCCTCTTATCAAGAGGGCGGTACTACCTATACAGACTCCTTTACTTTCTACGGCTACGACGCTTCCAGCAGTGTAGGCTTTATGAACACTGATAGTATCGGTAACGAGTTTGTCACCTCCATTGCCGACACAGATGTTCCATCCGAAGGTTATAAGCTCGACGTTGTTGGTTTAATTACCTACAGTGACAATGGCACGGATATGGTCAGCGATGGGTTGGTGATCCCAACTTCCATTATGACCACTTACCCGGAAGGCGCCGTCAGTAGCCCCACTCAAGCTGGTGCAGTCGAGTTGAATCACTCCACCGACAATCACTACCTCCTCCGGATTATCGAGCCTCTGACCGACAACTGGACTTTAGGGTTGGCAACTTCTACCTACAAACAGCTGGGACTCCCCGAGTTTGTTAAGGCAGAGTTGACCACTGCAGCGGAATAAAGTTCTCAATATTCAGAGCACCGTTAAAAGCAATGCTGAACGGTGCTCTTAAACACTAAATGCTAAAAAGCCCAGCGGCGAGAACAGACGATGGCGTCCCCAGCAGCTGGGCTCTTTTTTATCCTCATTTTACCCCCCCACCTTATCAAAGAAGTTACAAGTTAGCCCAGTTGTACCTCTCTGTAAAGGTTTTCGGCTCTACCGTAAAGCCATTCTTTAAACGCATGGCCTCGCGGCGGATGGAAGCTAAAATCACGGGACCGGTCAGCATACCAACGGCTTTGGTAAGTGTTCCAAAATCGTGGGCAAACTGTTCTCGCAAAGCGTGAATCTTCTCCTGTACCAGAGCATTCGATTCCTTTAGATACTTTTCCATAGCCCACAAAGCACCGTAGGCATACTTGCGTATAGTCGAGGAATCGTAATCTAGGCGACGGCGTACTCGGGAATCCCCGTAATTATGGAAATTCTTCCAGCCCTTCCAGACAGTGTTAATTACCCTGAACACGCTGGGACCATTTACATCGTAATCGGCTTGGAAGGCTCTAAGCAAGAACTCTTCGCTCTGCTCGGCAGAAATATGGGGGTGCCTGAAGTTAAACCGGTACTGGCCATGAATATCGGCCAAATCGACATCGTCCAGCATAGTGCCGTTCTTAATTTGCTCCTGGAAAAGTGGTGTTCCAGGAAGCGGCGTATACAACATAAACTGGTGGAAATCGGTATTATGCCTGATAGCTCTAGCTATTACCTGATCTATATTCTCGGGTGTATGGTTCTCTAAGCCGATAATGCTAGAGCCCAGAATCTTCACTCCCAACTCCTGCAACCGACCAACAAATTCCACAGAATCACAGCCCTTGAGTTTGGCATACTGACTGTCCTCTCCCTCCAGTCCCATCCAAAGCCAGGAGAGTCCTAAGCGCAGCAGTTCTTCCATAGAATATTGACGCAAGGCATTAGCCGACGAGAAGCAGTAAAGTGACCAAGCCTTGCCATTGCGCTCCATAAGCTCCAACAGTTCCATAGCCCGCGGCCGGTTAAGCAAGAAATTCTCATCCATAATAAAGAACGAGCTGGTGCCCATGCGCTCCTCAAAGCCGCTCATTAAATGGTAGAGCTCCTCACCGTTCTTATAAAAAGTAACGGAATGGCCTTTACCGCCGAACAGGGCAGAAGTAGCACAGAAATTGCACCCCATGGGACAACCCACAGAGGTTATAACTGTAGCCGCAGTGTCTTTGGGATCATCTTTCATATTGAACCCAAAGAGACGAGTTCCAAATCCAGACACGATATCGGGATGAACAATTTTGGCTGTCTCATTCTCGCCTAGGAAATGGCGGAACCAACTGATGCCCTCGCCTTTAGCGATATGGTCGGCATCAAGCATATTCTCCAACCTAGGAATGGAAGCAACGTGACCGCCCACCACAATAACACTGCGCGGCGAATAACGACGAATGAGCTGACACATGCGGCGCACCTTGCCAATATTGGCCACAATAGCGCTAATGCCAACTATGTCGTAATCTCCCTTTTGAAGCTCTTGAATAAAACGCTCCTGGGTGGGGAAATCCAGCAGTGTGGAAGGTGCAGAAATATTTTTCTGGATAAGCATAAGTCCCCAAGAGCGGTGGAACATACGCAGAGAGAAGGGGCCCTGTACCCTAGTCACCTGATTGTGATAAAGCTCCATGGGGTTTATGGCTCGACTACCAAAGCCATCGTTTTGAGCATAAGGCCCAAATACGGAAGTCAGCAAAATGGTAGCGGGCTTCCTGCCTGTGTATACGGGACGCCCCGCACTGACAGTTTCAATTTCCTCACTCATGTCTTACCTAAAAACCTGCCTTTTCTCCCCCGTCCCCGCCCACATTTTCTAAATTCCGCCCCCTAAAAAAAACGGAAATATCCCTCGTCGCAACAGCTCTAAAGATTTCGCTCCAATTTATAATGAAACCTGCTTTAGCTCAATCGAGCAGAAAAAACATTACCCATAAAGCAATCCCGTGAGATCAAACCTGCAGTTATATCTTTACAATTGGCAGGTTTTTAGGCAGTAAGAGGAGAACTGGTGGGGGTTAGATGTGATTATTGATAATTAGAAGGTAATTTTTAACTATGACTATGAGTAATGAGCATGGACGTATGGCCGAATTGCACCGTGAGCGGGCCAAGCGTCACTATGAGGCCGGAGAGATTAAAGAGGCTGTTGAAGAGTTCACAGAAGCCTATAAGTTCGATCCTCGCGACGCAGAGGTTCTGTACAAGTTGGCTGAAATTTACGGTGCCGCCGGTTTTATCGATCCGGCCGTAGACTTTATCCAGAAGAGCTTGCGCGAGAATTTTATGGACATCAACAGCTGGGTTATGCTGGCCAATCTTTATGCTCAGAAGGGCGGCGCCTACATGGATCTGGCCTTGGAGCAACTCAACCAAGCTATGGGTATAGATGCCAACAACACCATGGTGTACTATCTGCGTGGTAACATTATGGCTCAGAAGGGCAAGAAAGATGAGGCTTTGGAGAATTTGAAGAAAGCTCTGGAG
>OMRK01000227.1 GCA_900313515.1 uncultured bacterium
ATAATAGCCGGTGGTACCGGTGCTTTGGTGGAGGCTGTGGAAGGGGCAGAGGATGATACTGAAGCGGCTTTTATTGAGCTTAAAAAGCGCGGTATCACCCCAGAGGATTTTTTGGTGGGCATAACCGCTTCTGGGCGCACGCCCTTTGTTATTGGCGGTCTGCGCCAGGCACGTCAAGCTGGAATTCCAACGGCTGCTATTTTTTGCAACCCGGGGGCAGCTGTAGCCCAGGAAACTGATTGTCCGATTCTGTTGGCAGTGGGCCCGGAGGTACTGCGCGGTTCTACACGTTTAAAGGCTGGCACAGCTACAAAGTTGGCTCTAAATATGATTTCAACCGGAGTTATGGTGGCCCTGGGTCACTGTTTTGGGAATCTGATGATCGATGTCAAGGCTAGCAACGCTAAACTCATTGCGCGTCAGATAGGTATTTTAACCGACATAGCCCATGTCAGCGTAGAAGAAGCCAAGCAGGCCTTAAAGCGTCAAGGCGGAAACATGCGCAGGGCTTTGCATGAGTTGCGGGGCAGGGAAATGTCTGGGAAGAGCACGGAACTATAGGATGGATTACAAAACAGCTCGATTTGCATATTGCATGCTTTTTACTTTGTGCGTGTGCCTTTGGGCTATGTACGCCTCTTACGCCAAGGTTATAGAAGATTCGCATATAGATTTTAGTAAACCTAAGTCTGCTGTCGCTATTGAGGCAGGGGGAGACCGGAAGGAGCACGCCTCTCCTAAAGAGGGTGTGCCTGACAGCAGTCCATCGGCTGTTTCAACGTCTGAAGCAACCTTGAATTCTTCGCTGGAATCCAGCCGCGATACTAAGGGTGCCTTCAATGTTGGCACTAGGGTAAAGATAGGACTTCCCAAATTAGCCGACGAGGCAGAGGTTAGTGCCGATAACGGGGTTGTCTGTCCAGATGGAAAGGTATTTCCGCTGGTCAAGTTGCGTGTGATCAAGACCTTTTTCAAGGGAGTTTCATTAGCGCTTTACGACGATAAGGATCGTCTGCTTCTAACCACTACCGATAGTATAACTCTGCGGGCGGCGGCTGATCCTGAGGGCAGTGTGGGAGCGGCCAATGGTTTGGTGGTCGGCGCTCAGCCCTCTGCCCAGCCAGAAGCCTCTACCGTCGGTCAGGCTCCTACTGTAGCTGAAGCTTCTGATTCAGCACCGGTGGACATTTCTGCGGTCTGTAAGTTGACCGGCCTGGTGGATAAGGTCGCTCAGTCTAAGGTTAACGCCTCTTATCGCGGTTTGCTCACCTTTATTCTCAATGAGGAATCGCTCAACGTAGTTAATGAGCTTTACGTGGAAGACTACCTTAAGGGAGTTGTTCCTAGTGAGGTCCCTGCTCGTTTTGAGCCGGAAGCAATAAAGGCCATGGCCTGTGTCGCTCGGTCTTATACCTTGGCTACTCTTGGACGTCACCGCAATGAGGGTTTTGACTTGTGCTCTGGTGTACATTGTCACGTTTACGGTGGAGCTGGTGTGGAGAATCCCAAGGTCACGGCTCAAATTGAAGCTACAGCAGGTCAAATGATTTGTTACGGCAAGTTTATAGCTGACACGCGTTATCACTCTACCTGCGGTGGTGAAGGTGAGTCTTTTGAAAATGCTTGGAGCGGCGGCCAAACTTTGGACTACCTGCAAGCTTCCAGCGATTTAACCAATGGAGGTTATTGGCTGGACGGTACGGGCTCGGAGGGCGCCGAGCAGTATAACCAAGAAAGTTACTATGATGGTGATGGCTCCTACGAAGGTAGAGCCCCTGCATCTGCCCCTGCTCTGCATAAGGGCGGAGCTGTGGAAAACACTGCGGAAATGGAAGCTAAGTTCAGGCAGTTTATCGATCACCCGGCTAAAGCTTACTGTAGCAGTTCTACTCGTTTCCGTTGGGAAGCTAAGTATTCGGCTCTCAATTTTACCCAGCAAATTAGCGAATCTCTGCCCAACCTGATTGGTGCTTCGTCTGATAAAATTGGTAATGTTACAGCAGTGAAAGTGACGCGCCGTTATCCCAGCGGTCGGGTAGCAGAGCTTTTGATTGCAACCGATAAGGATAGTTTTGCCGTGAGTGGCGATAAGATCCGTTGGATCATAGGAGGTGGTAAGATCAATCCTATGGGACTCAACAGCACGCTCTTTTATGTAGATAAGACCGAAGATGAGGTCATTTTTCACGGTGGGGGCTGGGGTCATGGCGTAGGCTTATGCCAAGAGGGAGCCCAAGGCAGGGCCTTAGGAAATGCTAACTATGCAGAAATTATTAAGCACTACTACCCGGGGTGTGAGCTCAGAGTGTCGCATCTGTAATTTATGCTGAAGGCATGTGACCAGGTTAGGAAAGTGAGCAATGAAGAGGATCGGTTTAATAGGGGCGGTAATCTTGCTGGCTTTGAGCAGTTTGGCCTGCTCTGGTGAGCAAGCCAAGCCGAATATAGGGGAGGGCCGTCTTTACTATACTGTTGTTGAAGGTGGCAACGCCCGCATAGAGTGGCTTGATAACACCGGTGCGAGTGATTACATGGTAGGCTCGCTCCCTAGTCGGTCGCGCATAAGTTCCCAGGGTAAGGGTACCTATGATCGCTTGAAAAAGAAGGATGCCCGCAATGCAAAAACGGCCTATTCGCCCAGTGTTTCTGGAAACGGTCGAGAACTTATCTATATGTGTGGTCGTCCGGCCATTCTGCGGGTCGTAAACGTTAAAACCCATGAAGAAGAGGCTATTGTCTCCAGCCCGGAGGAACTTACTCACCCCGATTTCAGTAGGACCGAACCTGGGAAGTTTATCTATCTGCGCGGCGACAGTACAAGGGATAAACAAAATATTTATGTACAGGAAGTGGGCAAGGCCCCTCTTTCCATTTTGAGTAGTCGCCGTCTGGGCTGCCCAACCTGGTCTAATTTCGGTCGTGATCTATATTTTACCTACGAGAGTTCCGATACAGGCATTGCTCTTTACAAAATGAGTGCGGATCATCCCAATACTAATACCAAGAAGATTCTCAGTCGTGTGTCTGAGGCCCGTATGTCCCCTTACGGTTCCGAGCTAGCGGTGATTATAGACGGTCGTTTGACTATTTACGATATTTACAAAAAGACTAAGCGGGAAATCGTGCATGAGGGTGGTTGTACCTCGCCTACATGGAGCCCTTCTGGTAAGAAGCTGGCCTTTGTGCGGGAGAACTGCCTTTACATAGTCGATCAGATGGGCGGCGATCTCACCCAGATAAACAGCAAGAATGAGATGATTGTCGATGCTTTTTGGGCGGCTAAGCCCTGAGTTAAATTGTCAAGTTTCGCATACAAGAGCAGCCGGGCTGGAAAGGGGCGTTTTTTAGAGTGGTTTCTCCGGGGTCTTACTTAGAATATATTCAGGAAAAAAAGCTTGTGTCGGCAGTGTGTCTGCGCTCCGACAAGCCAGGCCGGATTTTCGTGCGCAATAGCCGCGGTCGTGAAGAAAAACTGGTTGACAGCAAGGCCCTGTTTGTTATTCCCGGTTTTGCCGATCCCAACACTTCTTACAGCACCATTGACGAGAATTTAGCCAAGGCGCGCGACATCCGCGAGGCTTTGGCCAAAGACGTCAATGTCCAGGAACTTTGGGAACTGTTGGGACTAGAGGAAGAGGCGCCCGATCATGCCTGGAGCTTAGACGAGTTAAGTAGTCTAGCTTTGGGTCGAGATGATGCTGAGGCCTTATCGGCAGTTTATCGTAGCTTAGATAATGACAATATCTATTTTTACCGCCGTGTGGCCGGTTACATAAGGCGCACCCAAGATCAAGTTGAGGATATTTTTCAGCGTCAGAGAGCCGAAGAGTTGAGCCGACGCGAACACGAGGCTATTAAGGTTTGGCTTTTGAATCTTTGGAATAATCCGGTAAGTTCCGGCCAGACGCTGGTCTACCCCGAGGAGTTTGCCAAAGAGGCTCAAAAGCTTCTGCGAGGTTTAGCTGATGTGGCCGTCAACGGGGTGGATTCGCCTCGTTACAAGGAGTTAAGCGAACTTCTCAAATCTCTGGATATAAAGCGCCGCGATGCACCGTTTCAGTTTATGCTTAAGGCCGGCCTTTGGGATGAAAATGAGAACTTGGCCCTCTACAAGTACAATATATCCACTGAATTTATAGAAGAAGAATTGCAGGAGGCGCAGGCCTGCACGGCTCTTTTGGACGAGTGTGGCAATGCCAAAATAACTGATCGCCGTCTTGATTTAACCGGAATAAGTTGCTTTACCATTGACGATGCTTCTACCAAAGATATCGATGATGCTTTAAGTTTCGAAGAAAATGAGGATGGTACTTACCGGGCAGGTATCCATATTGCCGATGCCTCCTACTATGTGAAACCTGACTCTCTGGTCGATAAAATAGCTTTAGAACGCGGTACGGCCATATATTTGCCCGATTTGCGCATTCCGATGTGTCCCGATATACTTTCGGATAGCGTCTGCAGTTTGGTGGCTCATAAGAAGCGCTTGGCCTTTTCATTTCTAATCACATTTGATAAGGAGCTAAATATCATCCATTCAGAAATGGCTCCTAGCGTGATTATGGTTCAGGAGCGGCTCACCTACGATTCAGCCGATGAGTATTTAAATTCCGGGCGTTGGCTCAAACTTTACGAGATCGTGCAAGCTCTTAAGGCTAGGCGTCGGCAGGCTGGTGCTGTGAATGTGCCCTTTCCAAAAGTTGAAGTTAAGGTGGTGGATGGTAAGATCTTAATTGAGCCAGAGCGCACTAATTCTCCGGCTCAGCTTTTGGTGAGCGAGCTTATGATTTTGGCCAACGCCACGGCCGGCAATTATTTAGCCCAGCACAATATTCCCGGAATATTCCGCAGTCAGGAGGCTCTGGAAAAGTCTTTAACCGAACTTGAGGAAAATTTTGATCCCGTTAAGGCTTACAATTCCAGGCGCTTTTTGAAGCGTGGTAGTGTAGGTGGAGTGCCGGCCCGTCACAGCGGTTTGGGCTTGGACAACTATGTGCAGGTGACATCACCCATCCGGCGTTATAACGATCTTTTGATGCAGAGGCAACTGAAGTCGCTGGTTAGAGATGGTGTACTCAAAAGCGATCCTCCCTCTGAGTCCGGGCTCGCTTCGTTAGGTGTTGAGGGTCAGGACGAAGGTTTTAAAACCGCTGAAGCTGGTGGTACCGCCGGGAAGGTGGCCGGAACGGAACGGGTAGAGCAGCCGGCAGATCACGAGTCTGTTGCCATTGAGGAGGCTCCAGAACCTTTTTACAGCGCAGAAGAACTTGATGGTTTCATGGCTAGGACTAAGCAGGCGACGGCGGCGGCTGATGCCGTGGAGAAAGATCGGCGTAATTATTGGATCTTGCGTTACCTGGAGGAACTCACTGGTGAAGAGATGGAGGCCGTAGTGTTGGCCAATCATCCCGATAAGCATATAGTGCAGCTCTGCGGTTGCCTGCTGGAGACCGATTGTCCGCATGTTCCCGGTCATCCCTTACCTCCAGGTACCAAAATTCATGTTCGAATTGATTTGGTGTGGCCGCGCGATAATACGATCAGGCTCAGTCCGTTGGTGGAGTAGATTCGTTTTTAGCAGGCTTTTAGGCGGATAATGTTAAAAAGCACCCCTGGCTTGTGGGGCTGGTGTGAGCGGACTGTAAGTTTGCGATAAATTAAAGCATTGAAATTGGCAGGTGTCATATGGGTTTGGGACAATTCGGTTTAGGTGCAATAGCGGCTTCTCTTATGGGAGGGAGTGCCGGCGATAGTCCGTCCGCTATCTACGATGAACTGGTAGCTATAACTAATAATGTGGCACCTCTGAATCAGGTTTCTGCCTCTGGTAGGGTAGGTACCAACAGCAATATTACGGCAGCCACGGTGGGCATGGTCAACGCCTACATCAACTCTAATTTCAATGCATATACTAGTTATGTAAATCGTTGTTATGCCGAAGCAGAGGAAGAGCCCATTGCCGAACTTTCCGGCTTGGCTGGTGAATTGCGCAGCGTTACCAGCATATTAAAGATTATGGAGCGCGGTACTGCCGAGCAAAAGAAGAAGCTTCAAGAGAGCAACCAGTTGGTTAAGAGCTTGCAGGAAGCTCGTATGGTGCTTCTGCATTATTATTATCCTGGAGCTTACGATCAGGTTGAGGCTGTGGGGCGTTACTATTTCGAGCCGGCTAAGAAGGAGGAAGCTGCAGGTGGGGCCTCTAAGGTCTCTGCTTCGGCAGCTGATGGCTTTACAGAGACGGAGTTCGGCAAGGCTCTGGGTGAGGAAGTTAAGAAGGAATCCAATAAGCCGGGCGGCTTCGATTATCTGCCAGTGGCTAAGGCTCTCATCGCCAAGGGTGTTACTGTTAGCGTCAAGAAGGCGGGAGAGTTGGCTGATGAGCTGGCCAAGTCTGATAAATTTGTGGAATGCACCGATTCTAAGCCAGAGCAGCTTAAGGATCTCCCTGCTGGAGCTGTAGTGGTGTGGTGCTCAGACGATACTCATCCTTTGGGCAGCTGTTCGATTGCCGTGGGCGAAGGCCAAGAAGCCTCCAATGTGGTGCGTAAACAGCGCGATAAGTTCAGTAGCAAATATCGTCTTTTCCTGCCCCTTTAGTTTTCCGTGTGTGAGGGGGAGCGGTGAAGTTCGGAATCAACCAGCCCAAGTGGCAATTTAGCTTCTTGTTTTTGTCGTCTAGCAGGCGAGTGGGCTTGGTTGGTTTTTTTATAAGCGGTGAAAGCATTTTCGAACCTTGGAGATAGATATGGGAATAAAAGCTGAGTATGGTTGTAGTTCCGTTGCGGGAAGCTGTGAATCTATTGTCGCTCTGTTAGGTAAGGAGCGTGTCGGTCTTATCAGGGCCGATATTTTCAAGATTATACGCAATTTTGGCATTGAACATTTTAATTTTCACTACACCGGCTTAGATGGTCGCATCCGCTCCTTGAAGCTGCCCTTTTCGGACATGAAAACAGCTGAGCGCCTTTTGGCCTTGGGGGAGCGAGCCGATGGTTCCTCTCTGTTTCGTGGCCTAGTCGATGCTTCCGTTTCTGATATTTACATTGTTCCCCGCTATGATTCGGTCTTTCTCAATCCCTTCAACAGCAAGAGCTTGGACTTTATGTGTCGCTTTGTCGACCGAGATGGTGAACTTTCCAAGTTTACTCATGATGGCATTTTGGCCCGTACGGAGGCCCAGTTGCAAAATGAGAGTGGTTGCGAACTGTGGGCGATGGGTGAGCTGGAATTTTATTTGGTCTATCCACGTCCTGAACCTTACGATCTTTATCCTGCCCAGACTCAGGGCGGTTATCACATTTCCGAGCCATTCTTTAAGTACGAGAATGTGGTAGATGAAATTCTACATATCGTCCAACAGGTAACCGGATCTTTAAAATATGCCCATTCAGAAGTCGGCAACATTCAGGGACTGCGCTCCCAAAATCCTGTTCTGGCTGGATGTAATGCCGAGCAGTACGAGTTAGAATTTTTGCCCCGTCCCATAAACGAGGCGGCCGAGGCTCTTTGCCTGGCTCGCTGGCTTATCCGCGCCGTGGCTGCTAGGCATGGTCTGCTGGCTGTTTTTACTCCCAAGTTGGATGAAGATGCGGCTGGATCTGGCATGCATATCCATATGGAACTGCGCCGTGATGGTGTAAACTGCATGCTCAATCCCGATGGCAGCCTGAGCCGCGAGGCTATGAAGCTTATCGGTGGTGTAGTCCGTTATGCGCCTTCTATCTCCGCTTTTGGCAATACTCAGGCCTCATCTTTCCTTCGTTTGGTGCCCAACCATGAAGCCCCGACCAAGATATGTTGGAGTTACTCCAACCGTTCCTCGTTGGTGCGCGTACCCTTGGGCTGGACTAATGTTGGAGATTTGGGCCGTTTGGTTAATCCTCAGGAAATTATGCCTTTTGAGAATAGCCTGACTCGGCAGACGGTGGAGTTGCGTTCTCCTGATGGCAGCGCCAATCCTTATCTGTTGCTAGCCGCCATTGCCACCGCTGTAAAGTGGGGAGTGACCCACGATGAATCTTTGGAGATAGCCGAGCGCTGCCATGTCAAGGGCAACATTTTTGCCGATCCAGAGTTGGCCTCAACTTTGGACAGTTTGCCGGGCAGTTGCTGGGAGTGCGCTCAGCTTTTGCAGGAGAAACGTGCTCTCTATGAGGAGGACGGTTGTTTCCCCACCTTCTTGATCGACTACATTATCGAGGCTCTGAAGAAGGAGGACGATGCTGAGTTGCACACCTATCTGGGATCTCTGACTGGAGAAGCAAAACTGTTAGCTACCTTGGAAGTTTTGCAGAGGGATCTGCACAGAAACTAGCGGCATATCAACGATTCTTCAAGAGGGGGGAGTCCGACTGTTTGTCTGGACTTTACCCATAACTGGGCTTTTAGAGGAGTGCAGCGCTGGCTGCAAGTCGTTCTGATTAACTCGGGGTCGGGTAGCACAAAAGCTCTCGACGCGCGCGAGAGCTTTTGTATATATCTTCAAATTTGAAAAACTAGCGGCGGTTGGAAATGTAGACCGTCTTGCTTTCCTCAATGCCCGTGTAAGCGTTGCGCGCGGGCAAGTTCAGAGCCTCACGCCAGCCGTTCTCGGTAGCGTATGTGGGGTTGTCTTCAATGCCCTGCATACGGATGCCCACAGCCTGGTATTCGGCAGCGTTAAAGCCCTGGTGCCGACTGCCATCGTGAGCCTCCTCCATCATTTGCCGACCGTCCATGTTGCCAAGGGCCGCGTTGTAGGCGTGACTCATTTCGTGAGCTAACCCTAAGACCGGCGGAGCAGAGGACCACGACAGGCGACCTCCGTAAATTTCACGGGTGGCAGTATTGTAGAGGATTCGTGAGTCGGAACCATCATTGCGCGAGCCATCTTCATGGGCGTAGGCTTTGCTTGCATTAGATTCTTGCAAATTGTCGCCGTCGTACTCAACGATGTCAACGGTTTTGCCTGTAGCAGCAATAGCATCGAACAACTGCTGGCCTTCATCTAAGGAGGACATGGTCTGCAAATCGTCGTTAACTCTGGATGCGAAGCCTGAACTAGCCTCAACGCCGTGTTCATAGGCAATGCCAAGCTTGCCGCCAGCGACACCGTAATCACTAACCCTTATATTTGAAGGCACTTCCTTGGGCTCTACGTAGTGAATGTTGTCGTTCTCATCAGCGTAGATGGAATCAGTATTCTGCTCGGTCTCGCCAACAATAATGCGGTCATGTCCGGCACCGCCGTGTACCGAGTCGTGGCCTCGACCGCCGATCAGGACATCGTCACCGTCGCCGCCAAATATAGTGTCATCACCTAAGCCGCCGGACAGGATATCGTTGCCTTCACCGCCATCGATGTAGTCATCACCGGCGCCACCATCTATGTAATCGTTGCCCTCTCTACCAAAAATGGTGTCATTGCCGGGGCCGCCGTAAATAACATCGTCTCCAGCACCGCCGTCAATGTAGTCATCACCGGCGCCGCCCTCTATGTAATCTTTACCTTCGCCGCCAAAAATAAGGTCATTGCCCTGGCCGCCGCGGATAACATCGTCGCCCGCACCACCGGCTATATGCAAAGGAGTGGTTACTTGATCGGTGAGCATTTGACTCAGCAGGAAGTTTTGCATGACCCCCATATCCGGGCGGGCATTCTTATCGGTGGAGAAGTTGTCGTTACCACTACCACCGGCAATAATCAAGCCCTTGGCCTGCTGGGCGTCGTATCTGAAGCTCTGAGTTTGGCCATCGGGAGAGGTAACTCCCACCAGCAGGCCGCCTTCGCGGAACTCGGAGATGCTCACATCAGCACCCTGCTCTTGAGTAACCTGCAAGATGGTTATATCCTCGGCAGAGCACACGCCGTCACCAATCATTTTAGCGGCTAAATCCTGAACATCTTTGCTACAGCCGCTCAAATCAGCGTATCCCAACTGTTTGGCATTCTCGGGTGAACCTGCGCTGTTTAGCTCAAGATCATCGATACTAAAGCCCATAGGCCCTGTTCCGAGGGAGCCATCAGCACCGAGAAGGGAGTCTACTGGAGAACTAGCCAATAAGCCGCCTAAGAGTAAGCTACTGTCCATTGAAAGGGTGCCGAGCAGACCATCAAAGGGGTTCTCACCCTCCGCGCTTACACTCTCACCATCATCTTTGACGCTTACCTGATCGCCGCTGAAATTATCAACATGCTCGGTTTTTAAGGAAAGAGATTCCATCTCGCCGGACTTGCCATCTTTGCCAGCCAGAGCATCCTGGCCCTCTTTTGAAACGGAAGTGGAATCTTTGGGGAGCGGGGCGGGAGCGGGGGGAGCGGTTTCAGTGGCTCCCACATGTACCGCATTGACGGACAATGCGCCAGCTGAGGCTGCAGGAGCGGCTTCGCCACCAGACTGGGTGCTACCAACGCTCAGAGAAGGCACGTAAGCGGGGATATCATCGCTAAGATTCCCCAAAAAACCGGACATGCCGCCGTAAAGCAAACTATTGGTGCCGCCGCCTATTGAGTTGATCGCCATAACAATATGCCCCTACTTCTTGTGTAAAAGCCTTTCGACAAACTTGCTTATGTAGATGGACACTCCATCGCCTAAATACACCACTCCCCAATTCTATTATCAAAGC
This sequence comes from uncultured bacterium, assembly GCA_900313515.1. Classification (GTDB taxonomy): domain Bacteria; phylum Vulcanimicrobiota; class Xenobia; order Xenobiales; family Xenobiaceae; genus Bruticola. Next base: position 10,609 of record OMRK01000227.1, read on the forward strand.
TAAAAGGTGAAAAGTCAACCTGTTGAGAGTTTTTTTTAGGATATGCTCATTTTGCAAAAAAAACGTAAAAAAAACGCGCCTGCTACTCACTAAGCAAGCGCATAACTTTCCCCGTTTAGCCTATTCAGGTTGCCCAGGCTACTCAGGTCGTTCTGACTATTCGGGCTGTTCTGACTGTTCGGGCTGCTCCGACTGTTCAGGCTGCTCCGACTGTTCGGGCTGCTC
>OMRK01000224.1 GCA_900313515.1 uncultured bacterium
GCACTAAAAAGGACCAGCAAGCCTATGGCCACTGCCAATGTCAGCAAATTACGGAAAAATTTAGTTCTCATGTTCTTAAAAGACACTCCTCACAATTATACTGCATGTACTGCGGAGCCCTAGTTCTTGTTAAAAGCGCTTTAGGCCTCTACTAATCTGGTAATCATTTTGGACATTATAGCCGTAGAGATGAAATACGTTTGATGCACGAACTGGAAGCAACTTCAAAAAAAACGAAGGAAAAAAGTCGTCCACCTCCAAAAATCGTGGCATGACTTCTAATAACAACGGAGCTTCCAGCAAGATCGGACTAGTAATGGAAGGTGGTGCTATGCGCGGCATGTTCACTGCCGGCGTTCTGGACGTCTTTATGGAAGCCAAGCTGACCTTTCAGGGAGCGGTCGGGGTCTCGGCCGGTGCAGCCTTCGGTTGCAATATCAAGTCTCATCAGATAGGTCGCTCCATACGTTACAACAAGAAGTATTGCCAAAATAAAGACTACGTAAGCTTACGCTCCTGGCTCTTAACTGGCGATCTTTACAACGCCGATTTTAGCTACAATAAAATTCCCTATGAGCTGGATCCCTTCGATGTGGCCACCTTCCGAGCCGATCCCATGGATTTTTATGTTGTCTGCACCGATATGGATACAGGACTTCCTGTCTACCACAACTGCCTTAAGGGTGATCCAGAAGACATCCAGTGGTTGCGAGCCTCGGCTTCTATTCCCATATTCTCTCGTCCGGTAATTATCAACGGACAGAAACTTTCCGACGGCGGCACCTCCGATTCTATCCCTCTCCAGTTTATGGAGAGCAAAGGTTATGCCCGCAATGTGGTAATTCTCACCCAGCCTGCGGGTTTTGTTAAAGAGCGTATGAAGCATTTCTGGCTGGCCAAAATATTTCTGCGAAAATATCCGGCCTTGCTGGAAACTCTATCCCGTCGTCCTCAAATGTACAATGAGGAACGCCAGTATGTGGAAAAGCGCGCCCAAGAGGGACAAGTATTTGTGATAAAACCGCCAGAGCCGTTGGGGGTCGGTTCTGTTGAGCATAATCCCGATGAACTGGAACGCGTCTATCAGATTGGCCGCCGAACGGCGGAGGCAAATTTAGAAGAATTGAAGTGCTTTCTCAGCCTACTTCTGTAGTGCCCTGACCCAAGCTGGCCTGACCAGGATTGGCTTAAAAGAATACGAATTAATGAAAATCTAGATTAAGGAGATAACGAGATGGCTTGCTTTTTAGTCCCAGCTGCCGAGGCAGCAGTGGTAAGCGTAATCACCAAGGCCACCCACAATGACGATTCCGACAATGCTCAGATGATTTGTAAAGTGCCCTTGGCTCGTAAGTTGCACTGGCTTACCTACCTTTTGCTAGGTGGCACAATCCTGCTGACCTTTGAACACATGTGGCATGGCGAAATCGTTCCCTGGTTCCCCTTCTTGACCGCCGCTTCTGATCCCACAGCCTCGTCAGCCATGCTGAAAGAGATGTCTACCGTGGGTGTGGCCATGGCTGGTCTGATCACGACTGTTTGGGTTGCCATGTGTCTGGCCGCCGATGCTATCGTCAAGCGGACTGCAGCTCCTGAAGCTTAAATTTTCCGGCCCGTTCTCCAGGCCCATTGCGGCCGCTCTTTTCCATCTGGGTGAAAGACGCGGCTTTTCTGTTGAGGAGGCTCGCTATTACTCTCTTAGTTACCATTTTTGCCGCCGTTTTCAGCACAGCTTACTGGTATGCCCATGCCCCCAAGGATGAGATGAAGGTGTGTATCCTCTGTTGGATCTATTGGGGGGCCTCACTTATGTGGTTGGTCGATGCTGCCTTCGAATATTGGAATAAGGGCGCAGAGTACTTTAATCCAACCGTTGCCAGTATGTTAAATGACACCTATTTAGGTCTGGCGGCTGTGGCCCTGGGATTAGTAATATGGATAATTCGTCTGCTGATTTTAGATCCCAAAGGTGCTATAAAGGCCGTGCTCATAAATAAGCAAAATGACGCTAGATGAAAAATACCAAAATTTAAAAGACTTTCTGGTCCCCTTGCAAAGCGCAGCTGTGGCCTTTTCCGGCGGCGTAGATTCGTCGTTTCTTCTTGCTGTAGCTTCAAATGTCCTAGGGGCCACTAACGTCCTGGCCGTTACCGTCTCATCATGTTTTGTAACCAACAAGGAACAACAGACAGCCCAGGCCTTCTGTCTAGCTCATTCCCTGAATCAGGTTGTCTGTAACTTCGATGTGCTGAAAATTAGGGGCATCCAAAATAATCCCCCCAACCGCTGTTATCTATGTAAAAAAGCATTGTTTACCAAAATAGCAGCCATTGCCCATGCGAACAACTTAAAAGCAGTGCTGGAGGGTTCCAATTTTGATGATGAAAGCGATTATCGCCCCGGACTTCAGGCTGTGCGGGAACTGGGAGTGAAAAGCCCTCTACTACAAGCCAAACTGACCAAGGCCGATATCCGCGAGCTCTCCCATCGCCTAGGGCTAATCACCTGGAAGAGGCCAGCCATGGCCTGCCTGGCCTCCCGTTTAGCTTACAATGAGCCCATCACCCCAGAGCGCCTGCAAATGGTAGAAAAGGCAGAAGAAAAGCTGATAAGTCTAGGTTTCACTCAAGTGAGGGTACGCCTACACGGCCTCTCTCCGGGTATAATAGCCAGGATCGAGCTCCTTCCACGGGAACTTAATAAATTAACTGAAGCACCACTTCGCCAAGAAATTACCAACTACTTAAAAGACTTGGGCTTTGCCTACGTAACTCTGGATCTGCAAGGATATCGCACTGGCAGTATGAACGAACCGCTGCCCGCTTAAAAATTCTCCCCCACCCAACTACCAGACAAGATGCCATACGGCCAGAGCCGGCAACAGAAGCTTTAAACGCATTAGCCAACACAAGGTAGTTACTCCCACCTGTTGCGCCAGGGATACATCCTTATTGCACTTAAAGAATCCCAAATAGGAGTTGTGAGCGTACCCGGGAAAATATTGGCCAGTAATCCGCAACAAAAAATCGTAGCTAGCCCACTCTATTTCCCAGCTACCCTTTCTATTTTGTTGTTTTCCTCTAAACCAAATATTTCGCTTATTGGCAAAGGCTAAAAAATAAGTCATGAAGCTCAAGAAGGTAAACTCAAAAAGTTGGGGATCGCTACAACCATTTTGTTTGACAAGTTTAACCGCTTCTTCCAACCCCTTAAGCGGCAAATTATCAAGCTTAAATCTGCTCCCGGTAGTGATACTATTTTCATGCAAAAGCTGAAAATAACCAGCATACTCGAGAGTGACAACTTTGTTGGCTAAAAATATAGCGGCTAAATTAAAGGCATTATCTTCATACAAACAGCCTTCTTGAAATCTTAAATGAAAGCGCTCAATCAGGTCCCGACTGTAGAATTTACCACTTATATTCAACCTGCGTAGCTTAGATATACCTTGGCCCTGGCGATCTTCTGCGTAACGCACCGCAGCAACCCTATCGCCATCCGCATTTACTTTGTACTGACCACTTATAACAACTTCACACCGGCTATCTTGAGCTGCGGCATACAGATTAGCCAAATAATCTTCATGGAGATAATCATCTGAATCTAGAAAGGTCACAAACCTCCCTCGGGCCCTGTCCAGTCCAACATTGCGAGCAGCAGAGCACCCACTGTTGGTCTGTCTAACCAGAACAGCCGTACTGGCAACTTCCGTCACAATCTGCGCCGTTTGATCGGTACTGCCATCATCAACTACAATAAGCTCAAAATCCCGAAAAGACTGCTTGAATACACTATCAAGGGTCTTTCTTATACTTAGAGCTGCATTATAGGCAGGAATAATCACCGAAACTGCGGGGATATAACCTTCGGCTTCCCCATCATTTGAGAAACGAGACAAATATTTTTGGTATCCTTTCAAAATCCTAACCACCCCAAATCCCCCGCCTTCAACAACTAGATTACTACCAGATGTTTCCGTAAACCCCCTTGCTTTAGCAATAGGGATATAAGGCAACCATTATCTCCTACCCTAACTCCCCCATAGCAAACGTAAAGGAGCCGCGGGGCTTTAAGTGGAAATGCGACCCTGGTGGTTAGTTACCTTTATTAGCTGCATGTTCTATGCTGTTTCAGCTAAAACTAATTCTGTCCGCAAATTTCAAGGAGGCATTTTTACTTATGGCTTTATCGATTCAGAACATTTTAAAGCAAGTGAAGTCTGGCAAGCTCTCCGTTGAAGATGCCATCCTACATCTAAAAACTGCCCCTTTTGAAGATTTAGGCTATGCTAAAGTAGATCTTCACCGTAAGCTGCGCCAAGGTGCTGCGGAGGTCATCTACGGCTCCGGCAAAACTCCCCGGCAGATAGCTGGCATAATTAAAAGCATGCAGTACAACGGCCAAAAGAGCGTATTAATTACGCGTATGAGCGAAGAGGCCGCTGCCTACGTAAGTGAAAGTTGTCGGATAGAGTACCATCCTGAATGCAGGGTTGGAATGGTAGGACCCATGCCCACTCCCAACGGTTTGGGAACAATTGTGGTAGCTACAGGGGGTACCAGCGACATCCAGGTAGCTGAAGAAGCGGCTCTAACTGCCGAGTTCTTGGGCAATAAAGTTAACCGCCTGTACGATGTCGGCGTATCTGGTCTCCACCGCCTTTTAGCTCATTTAGATGAACTTATGCAGGCTAATGTCGTCATCACTATTGCTGGCATGGAGGGTGCTTTGGCCAGCGTGATCGGCGGCTTGGTCAACTGTCCCGTTATAGCCGTGCCCACCAGCGTGGGATACGGTGCTTCCTTCCATGGGCTTTCCGCCCTGCTCTCTATGCTCAATTCCTGCGCCAGCGGAGTATCGGTAGTCAATATCGATAACGGATTTGGGGCAGGCTTTATCGCTTCTCGCATAAACCATGTAAAAGCCAAATAGGTTACCTATTTAGAGCGGCCGCCTTGTATCCACATGACTAAAACAATGGGATAAAACGGCGGTTTTTAAATTGTAATTAGCAGAGAATTAGCATGAAGACCTTATATTTAGAATGTAATATGGGCGCCGCCGGAGACATGCTGGGAGCGGCACTTTTGGGACTTTTGCCAGAATCCGACCAAACTAAGATGCTAAACACCATAAATGGTTTGGGTCTGCCAGGTGTGAGCGTAAGCAGCGAAAATGTTACAAAGCACGACATTAGCGGCCTGCATTTGCACGTGCTTTGCAACGGTGAAGAGGAAAAAGCCGCCTCGTGTCTAGAGGATGAGGAAGCCCACCCTGCCTCGGAATTGAAACATTCCCACGAGAGTGGACACGCTCCGGCGCACCACCATACCACACTTGAGGATGTAAGGAACATAGTTGCAACACTCCCCATTTCCGACAAGGCCCGCGCCGACATACTGGCAGTGTACAATCTCATCGCCGAGGCCGAGAGCCATGCCCATGGTCAGCCGATTACTCAGATCCATTTTCATGAGGTTGGCACCTTAGATGCCATAGCTGATGTGGCAACAACATGCTTGATTATGGAGAAATTGGCTCCCCAGCAAGTAGCCGTTTCACCCATACACGTGGGTTGCGGGCACATACATTGTGCCCATGGAATTCTGCCCGTACCCACACCGGCCGCCGCCTATCTTCTGCGCGGACTTCCCATTTATGGCGGCCAAATTCGGGGAGAGCTCTGCACTCCCACCGGCGCCGCCTTGCTCAAATATTTTGCCACCTATTTTGGCCCCATGCCAAATATGGAGCCGCAGAAAGTTAGCTATGGCTTTGGTAGTAAAGAATTCACCGTACCCAATTGCGTGAAAGCAATATTCGGCAACACTACAGAAGATAATGAGAATAAAACTGGGCAAACTACTCCTGCGGTCTTTTTCTCCAAAAACGCAACCTCTATACCATTGAAAAATGGCCACCAAGATTTTGAAGCAGAACCTGTCGATTATGTTTACGAGTTGAAGTGCAATATAGACGACATGACCGGTGAAGAGTTGGGCTTTGCTATGGAAAGCCTTATGGAACGGGGCGCATTAGACGTCTTCATGACCAACATAATTATGAAAAAATCCCGCCCCGCCGTATTACTTACGGTGCTATGCCATGAAGACAGTAAGCAGGAGCTGATCCGGGCCATATTCTGTCACACAACTACCCTGGGCGTGCGCGAAACCTTCTGCAAGCGCTATGTTCTAAGGCGCGAAAGCAGTTCCTTAGATACGGCCTACGGTCGTTTGCAACGCAAGCAGGCCGCAGGCTACGGAGTCACGCGCTCAAAGTACGAACATGAGGAACTGGCTCGCACAGCTGTACAGCAAAACATGAGCTTAATGCAACTCAAAGAACTACTGCCCTAGAGTTTGAAATAGCTCAGATGGATCTTTTTCGAAGTTAATAAAGAGGAAAGGCCACTCCCTGCCGGTATTGGCCTTTCCCGCACCTTTTCTTCGATAATGTGCAATCAGCTTGACAAACTCTGCTCCAGTTTCGGTTTCTACAGTGAGGAGGCCATGGCTTCTTTGTAAGCCTGGCAGAAGGCCGGACTAGGTTCCAGATCCAGCTTCCGCTGCAAATTATCGACAAACTGCTCAAAGGTGCGGCGAGCCGAAATAGGCTGATGCAAGGCTAATTGAGCCTGCAGTACCGCCCGACAGAGCATCTCATTGCAGGGATCGAAGGTCTGTCCCAGCAGGGCGGTCTCGATAACCTGCATCCAATTCTTCCGATTAGCCTGCAACTGAGTAAGCCGGGAAAGAGCTTGACTACAGATATGATCCAGACGTGTTCGTTTAAAATAAGCCCAATCCATTAGACATTGCGGCAAAAACGAACCATTGCAGAGCTCTTTGAGAGCCACCAGAAGTTCCAAAGTCGGTTTAACTAGGTAATCTTTCCAAAGCCTTTCCACCTCAAAACAGTCCAGCCACAACGGCAACTTGGGATTAACCTGCAGATTATCGTGAAGGCGCACAATAGGCTCAAGGCCGGGATAAAATGGCTTAAAAACCTTTCTCACCGCCGACATGGCCTTCCAAAGACTGGTCAAACCACTGCGACTGGCACCGGGCCAAAATTCCTCGATCAGCTCAGATACAGGTACCGGCTTACGGCTGGCCGCCAGACAGAAAAAGAGATACTTGGCCTTCTTGGTGAGCCAAACCTTGTCATCTAAGGAGTGTTCTCCTACGGTAGCCTGGCAATTTCCCATAAGCCGCAGGCGAAGCAGTGGCAACGCGGGCGTATTATCAGATTCGCTATCAACCTCTTGAAGCGATTGAAATTCTGCCTTGGGCGTGACCTTCTGAGCCTGTGCCGTTCCAACCACAGATGCCCCAGACGCTTTCTTGCGGCCGTTGACAGTGGAAGAGGGAGAAATAACTTTCAGAAGGAGGCCGATCTCCTCCAAAAGAGGGCTTAATTCGAAAGGCTTGCGCAGAAATCTTACTGCACCTAAACGGGGGGAACCGTTTGAACTAACCTCACTGAGAGGGTCATTCTGCAACAAAAACAGAAACGCCGTCCCTTGCAGAGGGCAACCCAGACCAGTCATAAACTCCTCGCAACTCTCCTCGGAGCTTCCCTCTACATCGAAAATTACCAGATTAAATTTACGTGAGGCAATCTCAACAGCTTCGTCCCCCCTGGCCGCAGCCACTACGTCAAAACCTTTGTCTTGGAGAACACTGGCGAGGAGCACTCGCATCGGCTCATTGTTCCCAAGTACCAGGATTCGAGCTGTCTTGATCACGTAAGGCGCATAATGAGACAGCACCCCATGAAATTCCTGCCTAATTTCCCGGTATTTCTGCACCAGGCAACGGGACATTTTTAGTTCAATCCACTCCAGGAATCTCCTGTACTCTGGCCAAGCCGTTTATAAAGGCATAGCGCGGACAGCTTGGCATGTGATCATTTACCAGACCGCAAGCTTGCAGGTAAGCGTAAACAACCACCGGCCCTGTATATTTGAAACCGCGCCTTTTTAAATTCTGGCTTACAACCCTGGAAAGTTCATTTTGGGCGGGAAGCCCGTTCTGCCAGTGCCGAGAATATACGTAGGTGTGGTCCTGTGTAAATTGCCATAGGTAATCTCCAAAGGAGCCAAACTCACTGCGGATATCTAAAAAGCAGCGGGCATTGTTAATTACGGCCAAAATTTTACCCCTGTTGCGCAACATCCCGGGAACGGCCATAATTCGCTCCACATCGGCTTCTGTATATTCGGCAATACGATTGAAATCGAATTCTTCAAAGCAAGAGCGCATAATGTCGCGTTTTTTTAAGATAGTTACCCAGTTAAGCCCACACTGCATAAGCTCAAGCGCCAAAAATTCGAACAGGCGGCGGTCATCGTGCACTGGGACTCCCCACTCTAAATCGTGGTAATTGCGGTAAAGAGGCTCCCGCAGGTTAAAGCACCAGCCCAGGTTCTCTGTCATTAAAAATAGCCTCTATTCACTTCCCGCTGTAGCATTGATCTGCGCAGTTTGAGGCTCATCTTTCGGCTCAGCAGTCTCCAGCTTGGCCTCTGGTGCATGTTGTACCTGCTTATTCTGCTGCGCTGACTTTATGCTACTAACTTTCTCTCGCTCGGATGGCTCAAGTTTACTGGGCTCTCCCGGCAACTCCACAGCCGCCGCCTCCACGTTAATACCCGCTTCCGTTCCTGACTGGCCAACTTCACTCGACTCAGGACCGTCCTCAACAGCCTCAACTTGTTCATATCTCAGCTGCTGCTCATCCGGCTGTAAATTTTCTGCCCTTAAAACCTCTTCAAAGCGCTGAGAACTTTCCCAATGATTTTTGGCAAAATGGAGACACAAGGGACTCAGCCAGTAAACCAAAGCAGACTGCAAAATCAACGTTATCAGCAGGCACCCGCCCAACACCCAGACATGCTGATCCATTTCCATCTTTAAATTCATGGGATCAGCCAGAAAAACCACATACCCCAAAGGTTCCTGTTTTTTTCCGGTACTTAGCTCTACCGCAGAAGCCTTCCAAGCCTCTCCGGCAAAGCTCACATTGCATACTACAATCTGCAACTTACTTCCACCCTTACCGGATTCAGCAATAGCCTGACGCGGACTCCACGCCTTAAACAATTTATCTAACTCAGCCGCAATCATAGGAGTGGGGCGCGAGCTACTGCGATTATCGTAGGCCATAACCACGCTGTCTTGGGCCGCTATAGCCACCAGTCCAGAGGGCATGCCCTGGCTCCACTTAGCCAAGACCTTAGAATCGATACGCTTCCCCAAAAGCAAAGCTCCCGACTGGCTACCCTTTTCCAGTGGCACTGCCACAACGGCAAAAATGGGAGCAGACTTGGAGGTACCAAAACGCATATATCCCTGGCTGATCTCACCAAACTTGAAGAGAGATTCCAAAAAGCGAATGTCAATACTTAATCCAAGCTCCGCAGGTGTACTCTCCTGACGGATTTCGGTCTCCTGCGCCTTATCGGCAGGTGCCGCCTCTTCATCCTTTTCTAACTTAACTTCCGATGGAGTTCCCAGAGCGCCGAACTCCTCACTACTGACACTGGGACGTTCAACACCAAACTTTATGCCCCCCTCGCCATCGACAACGATTAGCAGGTCCTCATAGGTGTTGGTCAGCTCAGTTAAAACATAGTCCTTTAAACTGGCATTTAATACGACTGCAACCTTTTCTCCGTCGGTCTGGCCGACCTGCCCCGAGACCTTACCCTGATTTAAGCCAGCTTTGCTAGTCTTACCGGCAACAGCCTTCCCTGCACCTAGCTTGGCCCCCACCAACTCACTGGGCTTACCGCCATCAGTCTCGTAAATAGCACTTCGCAGGACAGGATCAGCTGCAAAAATCTTGGCCTGATCACTCAAAACTTCAAAATCACGGGTCGTACCAAAACCGAAAGAGGTGACTCCCTGTACCAGAGCAGCCGACAGCTCTTCATCTCCCCGCGACTTAGTTAAATAAATTATAGAGGCAGAAACTATACAAAAAGAGAAAAGGTAGACGGCAGCCACCAGCAATACAGTGCGCCACCTAAATCCGTTGACCAAATGACGCGATTTCTTCTTGGTATCGCTACTCTTCCCGGCCTTCATACGGACCAGCCTAAAATTTTAGAGATATCCCCCACCAGCGGCCCTACCACAAAACTCTTAGGCAACACACCAGCAAATCCCATCTTCAGATACTTATCAACATCGAGATCTTCTATCCGACTGCTGAAAAGGATACAGGGTATGCCTTTGGTCTTTCCATATTTCTGCAACTCTCGAAAAACCTGCGGGCCATCCATGTCAGGCATCTGTGTGTCCAACATAATAGCATCCAATGAACTGCCAGAAGCTATCTGCAAGGCTTCTTGACCGCTGTCAGCGCTACAAACATCCCAGCCAGCCATCTGCAGAAAGCTAGCCAACAACATACGCATATCAGCATCATCATCGACAACTAAAACATGCTTGACACCCATAAGCAATTCTCCCCGTAACTACCAATCATACAAATTTGCCGTTCAAATGCCCACTAACCCGACTATCCCTGAAATTTATCTTAACGGAGAAAAAAACCTCTTTTTCCTAAACAAAAGGGAAAGAACGACCGAAACTTGAAGCACACTCGCGAAATAGAAAAAAGGCAAGAGTCTGAGAAAGTGAGCTTTTGTACACCTCCCCGCTTAGAAGAGAAGAACTTCCGCTGTTATTTGGGAGCCGTCCACTGTAGCAATTGTAAAGAGCCGGAGGCTGCTCCGCTCCTCGATGTCAGGCACCCAAGAAACTGCGGCACTGTTGTGGTAACTCAGCCGTACGTCGGAGCTTCCGATGAACTGGGCTGCAAGCTTCTCGAAGAAACAATAAACGGCCTCAACGAACTTAAAGCAGCTCCTCGCTATTTAATCTTTATGCACGAGGCTGTGCGCTTGTGCATGAAAGATTCGGAGTTGTTGCCCATTCTAAAGCAATTGCAGAAGAAAGGCTGTTCTGTGCGCATCTGCGAGATTTCGGTGCATGAGCTGGATCTCGAGGACGCTGTTGAGATAGGCCGTTTGGTCTCTGTGCGCCAAATCTTAGATATCTGCTTAAATTCAGAGAAAGTCATTCGTTTGTAAGCTATGACAGATTTAGTTTTATCCCTCGTAGTCCCCACCTATAACGAAAAGGAGACAATTCCCACCTTAGCCGAGAAGGTTTTTGCTTCTCTGGACGGCGCCGGTATAAGCGGTGAGCTGGTGGTGGTTGATGATAATTCTCCTGACGGCACGGCCGAGTTGGCTGAATCCTTGAATGAAAAATACAATAATCGCATAAGAGTGGTGAAGCGCTCCGGCAAACTGGGCCTTTCCACAGCGGTAATTGCCGGCTGGAAAGCTGGTACAGGCAAAATCTTAGGGGTTATAGACTGCGATCTTTCCCACGATCCTAACATTTTGCCAGACATGGTCTACTCCATAACCGACGGTGGCGCCGATATCGCCATGGGCAGTCGCTACGTAAAAGGTGGCGGCGTGCGCAACTGGCCCTGGTATCGCCGTTTTACCTCCTGGGTGGCCATTATGATGGGCCGCGCCATCTGCCCCGTGTTGGACGTGACCAGCGGCTACATGCTCATGAAGCGTGAATGCATAGAGGGCGCCGAGCTCAACCCCATAGGGTTTAAAATCAACTTGGAAGTCCTGGTGAAGGGCAATTACAAAACAGTCACCGAAGTACCCTTTATTTTTGAGGATCGTCTGGCTGGCAAGAGCAAATTTGGCGGCGGCGAAATAGTCAACTACCTGAAGCATCTTTGGAGCTTGTTCGGTTACTGTCGCGAGCACCATCCCCAGCATAAGCGTATTCCTTACACACCCTTCCCCCGCAAGACAGAGCAAGCTCAATAACTTTAGCGA
>OMRK01000223.1 GCA_900313515.1 uncultured bacterium
CTGAGGCAACATGTTCTGCAGATGCAGTTGCAACAGCTTCACCATTTGGTAGCTCCGAAGTAGAGGCGGGTGGTTCTGCCATGGTTAATGGAGACGTTTCACTATTCAAAAGGGCCGGGACTGAGGCTGTAAGCTCCGCAGCAGTTAACGAAGCATCGTTACCGCCCGACGAAGTCGGGCTCAAGACGGCTGGAGTAGCTACAGTTAACGAGACTGCTTCAGTCTCCGGAAGAGCGGAGGTCTCGGATGAGACTAGAGGAGCACCACCTCGGCTAAGTTTCTTGCGATAGCCTAGGCACAGAAAAACAAAGCAGGTCCCAGCCATACACAAGGCGCTCCACTTCACTGCTACAGCCACGCCGAAGGAACAAAAACAAGCCAAAATGTAAATAAAAGATTTTTGTTTAGACTCATCCTCCCCAATATAAAGGCAAGCAAACCAGCTTCCGAGCAAAATCCAAAAGCTCAAGACCATGTCCAGCATTGCCAGCCTGGACATGGTGATAGACAAGAAATCGGAAGCCACCAGAAAAGAAGCCAGTTCCGCCACGACAAGGGAGCCTTGACTTAAGCGGTAAGCCAGAAAAAAAGTTAGCGCAACAACCCCCAAACCGCACAGTAGCGGCGTTATACGCCAACAAGCTGAATTAAGCACAAAAAAGCCAAGATGGCGCAGTTGCAGCCCCAAGCGCATGCCGTCAGCAATGAGAATTTTACCCATGGGGGGATGCAGTTCATTCGTATCGTGCGTACCCACAACATACGTGTAGGCTGCCGGAACATAATACATTTCATCGCACGCGAATTCCGCAGGCTCACCCAAGCGCCAGCCTCGCAAGCAACCGGCGAAGACCAAGATCAGCAAGAGCATTCCCCAGCCGCGACGCCCCAACGGCTTCAGCCTGCCTTCCACTTTTAAAATTCCTGCTTCCTGGATCCGCCGTCAGCCAACCCTGTAATACACACATTAGCAATGTGCGGGAAGATCCCAGTTTCAACCACGCCAGTCAGAGCCTTGAGCTGCTCGTGCAGCTGCACTGGATCAGAAGCGGCGTAAAGTTCACAATCGACTATGTAGTTTCCCTGATCCGTGACAAAGATTTTGCCATCGCGCTTGCGCAGTTCCATTGATTTAACGTAAGGAGCTATGCGCTGCATAGTGCTGGTCCAGGCAAAAGCAACAATTTCCACCGGCAATTTAAAAGTATCGCCCAAATGTTCAACATGCTTGGCTTCATCCACAACGACAATCATTTTACCGCTGTTTAAAGCTACATATTTTTCCCGCAGTAGCGCTCCACCGCCACCCTTAGTGAGATTGCCATGAGGGTCTATTTCATCGGCCCCATCTACGACGATATCCAATTTTCCAAAATCAGGGTAACTACCATCCAATTTTAAGCCCAAATCTCTAGCCTGTTTGGCCGTAACTTCAGATGTTGGCACACAAACGAACTTCCAATTCTTCTCCTTGGCTAACTCAGCCAGAAGCTCAACAAACTTACAAGCCGTCGAGCCAGTACCCAACCCTATATGCATGCCATCCTGAACATACTCAAGCGCACCTCTGGCCGCAGCCCACTTAGCTTCCTCACGTGAATCCATAGCGAAAACAAAAACTCCCTATCTTATGTTTTTTATAAAAAAGGGCCCACCCATTGTCAAAACAACAAAGCACTGGCACCAGCGCCAAAAACAGTTTTGCCGAAGGCGGACCTATCTGTTACATAACCTTACTCTGCCTTAAGGACTTTCGCTTTTCTTCGTACCAGTCTTGCCAATAAAGGAAACGCTCTTCCTCGACGGCACCGACCTGATACAATAAACCAAAGAACATAAACGCGTAAGTAAAAGTAGCTAAATTATGCAGTTTTCTGGCCTTTAGAGCCTGTTCTCCCCCACTGCCCAGCATGCATCTAAGATAAGCAAAATACTCTTGCACTTCATCCTGCATCTGACGACTCAGTCCAAAACAAGCGGCCAACGGCTCCACCAATCGGCAGATCCAATCTTCCTCATCATTTCTATGCGTCTGCCAACCATTTATAAACATAGGTAATAGAAGAGCCGTAAAACGACAGGAACGCGCATAGGTCTGCCCCAATTTCATGGTATCGCTGAGATCTAGCAGACGCTTAAACATTTTACCTCTGTGTCCGTAAAAACCACCCTCTCCGTAAGAATGCTGCAGATATTTTGTAATATTGGGAACTAAATCCGCCAGAAGACCGCTGGTCAGTAGCAGTTGGATCATTTCGCTGGAATGGCCTATTTCCAGCATGCGCATCAGTTCCTCCTGAAGCCTTGGCAGAGAAGCCATTTTAATACAGGCATGGTTTTTCAGCAGAGCTTGCCAGGTACTTTCCTCCATGGTAAACCCCAGCTTGACACAGAATTTCACCGCCCGAAGCATGCGTACCGGATCTTCAACAAAACGTCTGCAAGGATCTCCTATGGTGCGTATCAGTCTCTTCTCAATATCCTCCAGCCCGCCCACGTAATCTATGACATTGCGGCTAAAACACTCGTAAAAAAGGCCATTAATGGTAAAATCACGCCTACGAGCATCTTCCTGTGAGGTTCCGAAAGTATTATCTAAAACAATGCCATCCTCAGTAACAAATTCATCTTCACACAAATAAGCGGTCAATTCTGGATCGGGAGCGCGCCTGAAAGTAGAAACTTCAATGATCTTTGTACCACTGTACACATGCACCAGACGAAAGCGACGCCCCACAACACGGCTGTTGCGAAAAAGGTGACGCACCTGAGCCGGGCGCGCACTGGTGGCTACGTCAAAATCTTTTGGGGTCCTATCCAAAAGCATATCCCGCACACAACCGCCAACCAAATAGGCGGTGTGGCCAGCCTCATACAGATGGCGTAGCACATAAAGAGCAGTAGGATCAATCTTTGCCCTGGTCAGTTGCCGGGAAGCACAATCAGTAACAGAAAAAGTCATGACACTGTAGAAATATTTTAAAGCTCACAAGGAATCCATGATTCATTCATGGTCTCTAAATATTAGCAAATTAATTGGCCAACGTCTACATAAATAGACTAAGTTCAAAACACGCTATCATGTAGGTGGGCCTAATTTGCGAATTAACTGGCAAATTTGAGTCCAACAAACAGATTTTGAGCCAATGCTGGGCATTCCCCTAAAACTGGTATGCTGCCCTTAACAATAATACAGAGCATGGATAGACGATGAAATGTTGCTGTAAAAGCAGGATCTCCCTGCTTAATCGTATTAAATAGTTTTTCTGTTAGGAAGACTTTGAAGCAGACGTGCGAAGCAGAGGGGGCGAGTCAGTTTATAATTACACAGATCGCGAAACGGCAGAGTTTTTACAATTATG
Source organism: uncultured bacterium (assembly GCA_900313515.1). GTDB lineage: Bacteria > Vulcanimicrobiota > Xenobia > Xenobiales > Xenobiaceae > Bruticola. The sequence continues at coordinate 3,363 of OMRK01000223.1, forward strand.
GTAAATTACTTGAAAATAAATAGAACAATTTACGGTTTAAGCCTGTGCTTATTCCTTAGCATACTTCTAATTTGGTCTGGGCAACTCAAGGCAGAACCTGAAAACGATGAAGATTATGTAGTCCCATCGCTTATAAATATTCCCGATTCTCCCTTACCTAGCGACGCAGGCCGAGTAAATTCTTCCGAAACACGTTCACCCAAAGGCAGTTCAACCACATCAGGAGTAGTTAATTCCAGTGTTCGCAGTAACACCTCCAAGAATTATGGCACATCTTCTCAGTCAGCCACTTCCTCAGCTTCAAGAACTAAGACAAGCAACGACAAAAATAAAAACATTTCTAAATCGAGCGAAAAGCGCAGTAAAAATTCCGTAAAGGAGGGCTTCACTCGGGCGGCCACCGGCGGCTTCCCATGGGGGCAGTACAATAACACAAAATCAAAAGACAGCCAAAAAAAGTCTGGACAGAAATCACCTTCATCACCCGCGCCCAGCAAGACTTCTTCTACCACTAAAACCAAGTCACCGTCGGTCTACACCAAGCCCTCTGCTCCCGCTCCTCAGCCCCCTGCCGCAAACAGCACCACTAAAAGCACACGCCGCGGGAACGCCTCTAAAAATTCCTCCAGCACCTCAAAAACAAGGCAAGTCGCAGCCGATTCACCAATCCAGGTAACCATAGGCGCTCCAAAAAATATCAGTCTTCTAGCCAAAGATCGCACCTACAACTTGACTGTGCGCTGTGCCAAAATGGTAGACACCAGCAACGCCGATGAATATCTGGCGGCTGCCGACGATCCGGTCTTCAATTCTATAGCCCAACTTTTTGGAGCCTCCTCATGGCAGTGGCAGAGCGAACAGAAATCGATAAGTGTAAGCCGTGGCGGCACCAATCACACACTTAAGTACGGTCAGATGCAGCTCCCCGAATCAGTTGGGGGGCGTCTGCTCGATGTGGGTATAAAGGAGATAGATGGAAAGTACTACTGTCCAATATCTCTTCTTGAAGACTTTCTGAACGTACGTGTTACAGTAAACTATAACCAGGGCAAAGGCTGGGTAGATCCATTGATCACCTCAGTGCGTTTAAATGGCAGTGGTCGTGATCTTAAGCTGGACATCGAGGCGACAGCTCCGGTTAGGTACTCCTCTTTTACGCTCTCACAGCCCAATCGCTACGTTATAGATGTGGCCGGAGCGGTTTTAGATACTACCAGTCTGCGTGTCAACCACCCGGAAATCGGCGATGTTCGTTTGGGCCAGTTTACCATAGGGCCAGCCATCTCCCGTATAGTCATCCCTACAACTCAGAATGTCAAGGTAACTCCTCCTTCGACAAGGACCGGCAGCAAGTTCAGCTTTGCCCTGCAGCTTCCTCAATCCAACCAAACCACCAAGTTTAAAAAAGAGAAACTTCTCACCTGCAATGTCAGTAGCACCGGTAGCGGCAAAAACGCCGTTCAAACGGTTACAATGGGATTCAGCGGACCAATAAAATATGAATGGCGCCGCCTCACCCAAGGGGGCAGCCGTTTTATGATCGATTTCAATAATGTTGTGTTCCCAGAGAACAAAATAACTAAAAATGTTTCTGGAAAAATGCTCCATAAAGTACGCATTTCACAACACGCATCGACTCCAAGTCCTGTCACTAGACTGGTTTTAGATTTAAACGGTGAAGTGAGCGTGAAGGTTCGCCGCGGCTCCTCTCCCAGTAGCCTAGCCTTAGACATAACCGACGATGTTATCGATACCCAAATGGCCTCTCTAAGCGGCTCCGGGATGGTCACCGGAACTCCAGTTATTCATGGCGGCAAGACTATATGCCTTGATGCCGGCCATGGTGGCTCCGATGCAGGCTGCATAAGTAACGCCTATGGCTACCAGGAAAAAGATGTTACCTTGGACATTTGCTTGAAGTTGGCCGACATTCTGCAGTCCCGCGGTTGGAATGTGGTAATGACTCGAGAAACAGACCGCGATGTCACCTGGGCCGGTTCCTCCAACACTCAAGAGCTTGGTGCGCGCGTAGATGTGGGAGAGAATTGCAATGCCGACATCTTCGTAAGCATCCACTGCAACGCCGCTGTTTCCAGCTCAGCTGAAGGAACCTCACTGCATGTTTACAAACGTAGTGATCGCGCCCTGGCTCAGTGTATCCATCCCCACTTAATGAAGGCCAGTGGTCGCAACGATCGCGGTATCCAACAAGATCGTTTCTTTGTTTTAGTAAACTCCCCCATGCCTGCGGTCTTGATTGAAACCGCCTTTTTAAGCAATCCCACCGAAGCTAAGCTTCTCGGGGACGAAAATTATCGTTTAAAGATAGCCCAGGGCCTGGCCGATGGCATCTGTGATTACGGGGATAAATATATGTACAAGCAGTAGCCGACCTTTTGCTAAACATTCCTTGCTCTGGCCGCAGTCGACACTCCCCTGCACGTTTGTAATACAAAACTATGAGGAAAAATCTACCACCAAGCAAAAAAAAGGCCCCCCCTCAGGGGCGCCCCAAAGTCCTGGGCTGAGCCTTCCGCCTGAAGGTTCAGTTAAATTTGTTCATAGCCGCATCCGGGCCGCACTCAATTATGTACGAAATAGCTTCCGAGGCTCGGCTAATGAGCTCATTTATAGGCTCATACTCCTCCGGCCTGAAAGTTCCTAAAACAAAATCGATAGGATCGCCGCCATCTGTATCTGGCGCACCGACCCCTAAGCGCACCCGCACAAAGTTGTTAACTCCCAGCACAGAAATAATGCTATTTAAGCCATTATGGCCGCCGCTTCCGCCACTTTTACGAATACGCAGACGGCCCAAAGGAAGGCAGAAATCGTCTGAAATAACGATAATCTGCGGCGGCTTAAAACCATACCTGGTGCACATAGAGAGCACCGCATTGCCAGAAAGATTCATGTAAGTGCGCGGCTTGAGAAGCACAACGTCATGCGTGCCTATATTACCCAGACCGGACCAGTAAAGCTTTTCCTTGCGGTCAAACTCTATGTTATGCTGGGCTGCAAAAAGATCGACCGTGCGGAACCCCATATTGTGGCGCGTTCCCACATACTGAGCCCCAGGATTGCCCAAACCGACAATTAAAAAAGCACCGGCGGCGTTCATTGCTTTTCAACTCCCGTCATAACCGATGCTCCTCTCTTCAGCTTAGGCTGAAGCCCTAAACAAAGAACTACTCAGCCTCAGCAGCAGGCGCTTCGCCCTCTCCCTCGGTAGCCTCTTTAGTAGCCGCCTCAACAGCAGCAGCCCTGGGAATAGCCACACTGACCACAACCTCGGAAGGCTCAGTCTTGATCTCCACACCCTGCGGGCAGACCACATCGGCCACGGTAAGGTGATGACCCATTCCTAAAGCGGTGACATCCACCTCAATATGGGCGGGAATATCAGTAGGAAGACACTCAATCTCCAACTCACGCACCATCTGCTCAACAATGCCACCCTCTTGAACGCCAGCGGCTTCGCCTACCAAAACGACTGGAACGGAGGTGGTAAGTTTTTCGTCCATGCGGATCTGCTTAAAATCGACATGCAACAGGCAGGTACCAAAGACGTCGCGGTCATACTCAGCCAACATGGCCAACTGATCCTTAACCGCCTCATCACCGAAATTCAAGCTGATAATGGCAGTTCTTCCGCTAGTTTGCAGAATCTTCTCCATATCCTTGGCGTTGATGTCCAGCACAATGGGCTCTTCCAAGTGGTGACCATACAGCACGGCCGGAACCCTTCCAGCGCGGCGCAGACGCCTAGCCACTCCCTTGCCTGTCTCTTTACGAATGTGCGCATCCAGTTTAACCTGGGCCATTTCTTCCTCCTCGAAAACCTGCGAAGCTCTTCCCAAAACTCAAGATAACCAAACGACTCAAAACCGCCTGGTACGGAAAGAACTGCTACTCCCTCACCCTAATAGGCCAGCTCTCGCTACTCGCAAGCCAACAACCGGCAAGTTGAACTTTCCACAGGTTTTACAAAAAAACTATATAAAATCGCCCGGTTATTCTATTCTTTTTGCAGCTTAGTGTCAAGATAAACCAGTTTTCTAGCCAACTTAGAAGACCATCTGACAGCTCTTCCCTACATCCGCTGCAAGCACTCTCTGCACCGACCGAGATTAAAACCGACAATATCACCGTCCCAAGGCAACAAGCCTACTAAACAAAAAAAAAGCCCCCGATAAGTAATACTTCCAGGGGTTCCTCCGAGCAGTTCGGCGGCTCTAGGTAAACAGCTCACTTACCGACAAATTGAAGTGAGTGCGCCTTATAGTTTCCCCCAGTAGCGGAGCTAAAGAAAGCACCTTGAGTTTGGTCATCTTTCGAGCGGCCTCCGAAAGCGGGATGGTATCGGTAACTATAAGCTCCTCCAATGGGGAGTTTTCCAGAATTTCTACCGCATTTCCAGCAAATATGGCATGGGTGGCAGCGGCATAAACGCGCTTAGCTCCATGCTTTACTAAGGTTTCTATGCCTTTAACCAAGGTGCCACCGGTGGAGATCATATCATCTACCACAATGCAGGTTTTCCCCTTAATATCGCCTACCACATCGATAATATCCAGTTTGTCGGGTTCGGGGCGACGCTTAAAAATAATGGCGAACTTAGAATGCAGGCGTTCGGCCAGATTGGTGGCCCGAGCCACCCCTCCTGCATCGGGTGAAACAACCACCAGCTCCTCGCGAGGAATATGCTTATTTAAGTAGTGCTCGGCAATAATGGGCATGGCACTCAAATTATCTACAGGGATATCGAAGAACCCCTGGATAGCAGCCGCATGCAGATCACAGGTGATGATGCGGTTGGCACCTGCAGTAGTGATAAGGTTGGCTACCAACTTGGCGGTGATAGGCTCACGACCAGACGTCTTCTTCTCCTGCTTGGCGTACCCGTAATAAGGGATAACCGCACAGATCTGGTGGGCCGAGGCACGCTTGAGAGCGTCGATCATAATGAGCAATTCCATGAGTGAATCGTTCACACGCCCGCAGGTGGGCTGAATAACGAACACCCTGGCACCGCGCACATTCTCCTCAATCTTTTCACGAATTTCGTTGTTAGCAAAGGTGGTAACCATGGCCTTGCCCAACGGAATCTTTAAATAATTGGCCACGGCCTGGGCCAATTCCGGATTAGAGCTGCCCCTGAACAGCTTAACCTGATGAGTCGGCTGGAAAACCGAATCTAAGGGCATAAATCCCATGTTCTGAGATTCTGCCAAGCTCGGCATGCTGATGTCGTCGGTTTCACTCATAGCAAGAACCTTTTTCCCCTCTCTACTTTATTTGGCAACAATATCGTGAGCGGGTACACCCACCACTACTGTTCCTGGAGCTACATCACGAATAATCACAGCCCCCGCGCCAGTCTTGGCTCCATCGCCAATCTTCACAGGTGCCACTAGACTAGAATTTGAACCTATGAAAACATTATCACCAATGACGGTGCGATGCTTAGCCTGTCCATCGTAATTGCAGGTTATGGTACCACAACCAAGATTTGTTTTGCTGCCTATATCGCTATCTCCTACATAGGTTAAGTGAGGCACCTTAGTACCCAGGCCTATATTGGAATTTTTAATCTCCACAAAATCGCCGATTTTGACATTATCGGAAATGTTAGCCTTGGGACGCAGATAAGCGAACGGGCCGATATTGACACCGTTGCCGACTGTGGCTTCATTCAACACCGAATGAACAACACGAGCATTCTGGCCGATTATGCTGTCAGTAATCTGCGTATTGGGACCAATTACACAATCCCGACCTATCTGAGTGTTACCCTGTAGAACAGTTCCAGGCCAAATTTCGCTATCGGGACCAACCTGTACACCTTCTTCAATCCAAGTGGAGGCAGGATCGATAACACTAACACCGCTCAGCATCAGTTCGTGCAACTTGCGCTCCTTTAGGATGGCTGACGCCCTGGCTAGATCGGCCCGGCTATTAACCCCTAGAGCACAGCTTATATCCTGAGTGATAACTGCCGTAACCTTTTCTCCCGCCTCATAACCCAGAGAGACCAGATCCGTTAAATATAGCTCACCTTGGGCATTGCTAGAGGTGAGCTTGGGCAGAAACTTGCGCAGAAAATCGGCTTTGGCGCAATAGGCTCCCACATTCACTTCCTGCACGGCGTACTCTTCGGGCGAGCAATCCTTGGCCTCTTGGATGCGCTTGACCTGACCATCATCGGTGCGGATGATGCGACCGAAATCGCGATGCTGAGCCGATATAGCTGTAAGCAAGGTGAGAGCCGCGTCTTCCTTCTGAGCCTGCTCCAAAAGCCCGCGCAGTATATCCGGCGTCATAAGGGGCATGTCGCCGTTTAAGATCAGGACACGACCGTCAAAACCTTCAAGAGTTGGCATAGCGGACTGAACAGCGTGCCCCGTACCCTTCTGCTCACTCTGCAGAGCAAAGGCGACCTTATCTATTTGAGCTTCTCGGCAGGTCTGCTCCACCTTCTCCGCCTGATGGCCCACAACAACCACATTCAAGGAGCTTTCAAGGCCCTCTAAGACCCGCAAAACTCGGAATAACAAAGGCTGCCCTAAAACACAGTGCAGAACCTTGGCCTGCTCCGATTTCATGCGCGTGCCCTTGCCGGCAGCCAAAATGATTGCGGCCACAGACTCACATTGTGCAGATAGCTCTCCGCCCATACCTTTATTCCTCTTCTACTTAAAATGGCCCATCCGTTCTACTAAAACAACCGGGTCTCCTGCGCTTAGAGATTGGGCGGTCGGCCACAGCAAGGCCTAGAACTCAATAATAAGATTTATCCAAAATGGCAAACAAGAGCCTAGATTCGGTAAACGACAGAACAAACCGATCTACATCTTCTTAAAGACAAAGGTAAAATACTTAAAATCCTTAGCCCGGATGGCGGCGCCATCGTAGGTGCGCACTGTACATTTAAATCCGACCGATTCCACCTTCTTCTCCAAACCTTGGGATAAAAGCGAGATCTGATCATCATCAATCACCAAAAAGCCGCCAGGACGCAGAGCGCGATGCATGGTAGCTAACCACGCCAAAGTGGCTGCTTCACTGCTGTTGTCCAGGCCAGGGCCCATATGAACGGAGCTCATATTGATGACATCGCACGAATCCTCGGGCACCTCGATATCGTTGTTTAAACCGTCTATAACTGTAACCTGATATTCCTCAGCGTAGGCAAAGCGCACAAAATCGTTGGTAACCACGTCAATGTCTATAGCGTAAAGTTTGCCCTCTCGGCCCATATCTCGCCGAAAGAGAGACAGCATAAAACCGGTGCCGCAACCAACATCGGCCACATTTTTACCCTTTAGCGAGCCATCGGCCAAACGCAAGGCGGTGATGGTACGGCCATAGAAATCATTAGCCCGTTCATTCAATAAATCACCCACAAAGAAGTGATGCAAACCGGCTATGCTGCCATAGCGCGGACTCTTAGCATCTCCAAAATCCAAAATACTCAGATCGCGCAAGTACTTGGGCAAGGTGGGTAAAAGCTCCGGCGTATCAAAGATCCTATTATCAGGTGCTGCCGCAATTTCAGCCATATGCTTGACACACCACAATGGATCGATAAGGCACATATATTGGAAAGCCTTCTCATCTCCGTAGCTTAAGGTGAAAGATTTTAAGCCATCGGCAAGTTTGATCACCTGGCCAGGGTTAACAAACATGTCTGCGTAAACGAAGGCAGGCGGTATGCTCTGCTCCTGACGACAAGCAGAGACCAGACGGCTACGCTCTTGAAATACTTTGGCGGCTAATCTCTTGGTACGCTCGTCTTTGAACTCCAAACGCTTAACCATACCGCGCCATTCGTGAGTCTCCTTGGGAAAAGCCACCTGCACATAGCCCATAAAACCGCATATGCTTTCAGTGTAAGACTGTAGTGGTTCCAAAAGGGCCCGATCCCTACGGCTCAAAGCCGGACTCACGGGGCGACCTGCAAAGGTATTCTGGGAAGGCTCGGGAGTAGTGGAAGCGGCTACAGAGATACTGATTGGCTCAACCTCCAAAGCCGCTGGATCTTTATCCTCCGCCATTTTATGCCTGACCCAATAGGCCGCCAAACCGACAATCACCAAAATGGCAACCACCGCCACTATCTTCTTGTTGAACCAAATAGCTTTTGGCTTATCCACCGCACCAGCCTCGTTATCTTCCTAATGCCTACAATTACTGCGCTTGCCCACCTCAAACGCCCCCCACTGCAGACCCTGCAACTAGAGCGGGGCATGTTACCCACGGCCAGTTCCTAAAAACGCCTGGCTGCGGCCCCTACGCCCAAAACGGAACAGGAAAGCCTATTCGAAATAAGGCGGCAGTTTATAAAGGCTCTTGGCCCTAATACCCAAAAGGATGTTGAGCACCTGCCTCCAGGCAGTGCCCGAGAGGCGATACTCTTCTCCTATGCGCTCGGCTAATTCCTCCAAATGAGTACAAGCTGGGCAGCGATCTGCCACAGCTACTGCCGGAACATCGCTAGCGCACACCATGCTGTCGGGCTCAGCTTCTCTCATCTCATTATTGACCGCCACAGTCTGACGACTCGTTATGTTGTCATAAATGTCCCCCAAGCTATCGTATAGAGCCCGAGTATAGTCATCCAGGTGCAAAGTTCTGGCAAAGCGCTTATGGAAGAAGGGTAACCATTCGTTATTTTCAAAGCAGAGCACCTCGCAGCACCCCAAATCTAAAGGCTCACCCTCACACACCGTTTCCGGACAGCGACATATGATCGGCAAATCATTTTCAAAAAGCCCATTACGCGATTTAGGAGGTGGAATCATGGAGGCCAGTCTAAGGAAGAAGGAATCGGCGCCCGGCATAACCTGGTACCAACCCTTCACCTCAAAAAGATCGGGTTTAAGTACGTTGATGGAGATGTTAGACTCCCTTTCACAGGCAGCTGCATATTCGGCATAATCGGCGTAAATGCGCTTACCATAATTTTTATCGGCAATGGGCATTTTACGAGATGTGAAGAATCCATGCCAGGCGTTGAGAATACGCTGACGGTAAATGTAATCCAGGCCAGTTGAAAGAACCAGGTAATGGCGGCTGTCCGAGCGACCACGCTCCTGGCGCAACTTAGTATTCAATTTGCTCATATAAAGACCCAGAAGACGAATCTTATCTTCCTCACCACGGATGTTGGCCAAGGCCGGCACCTCGAGAGCCTTATCTAGAGAGGTCTTATGAGGGTCGTTCAGCCACTCGACGATATTACGCCGAATCTCATCGGCCGCCTCAGCTTCAGCCTCTATGGTAACATCAAAAGACTTCCAGTTCGTAAAGACAATATCACTGGGAATTTCCAGAGTTGTAGAGAGGACCAAACGAGCTAGTGCTAGAGAAGCAACCAGGCCAACCTGTGGATCGTAAAGTAGCGAACTGAGCATGTACACGGACGTTTCGTAAGCATCTCGGGCACTTGCGAAAATACGACTGGCCAACAAAAGACAGGCAAAAACGCGCTCCTGAGCATCCCCAGTGCGTAAAAGCCCCACAATTTTTTCCTGGATCAAGGAACGGAAAAGCGCCGACGACCAGAAGAAATGCTGGGAGGCGAAGGTTCCCTGCCCCTCCTCATTCATGGCGTAAAGAATGAGCATAACAGCCAACTCTTGCAAACGAACCGAAGTTGAGCGCAACACCTTGGCTACAATGTTGGTAACAAGAATATTGCCTCGCAAAGCCTGGCCGGGATTCCCAAGTAAGGCCACGGCCTTGCATATTGAGAAATATCCCATAACCTCAATCAAAGAATAGCGGAAAC
>OMRK01000222.1 GCA_900313515.1 uncultured bacterium
GCCCTGGGAGTCATCCGCGCCGCCTTTGAACAGGGCAAGGTCGAAAAAGTGTGGGCCGACGAAACCCGTCCCTTCCTGCAGGGCGCCCGGCTCACCGCTTGGGAGCTGCACAAGGATGGAATTCCCGTCCGCCTGATCTGCGACAACATGGCCGGTCACTTCATGAAGCTAGGTAAAATTGATATGGCGGTGGTGGGTGCCGATCGCATCACGGCTAATGGAGATGTAGCCAACAAGATCGGTACTTACACTGTGGCAACTCTGTGCAAAGTGCATGGAATTCCCTTCTATGTGGCCGCTCCCTACTCCACTATAGATCTCTCACTTCACGATGGCAACGACATTCCCATCGAAGAACGTAGTCCAGAGGAGGTTGCCATCATCAACGGCAAGCGCGTAGCTCCCGAAGGAATCGAGATCTCCAATCCAGCCTTCGACGTCACCCCCTCAAGGCTTATTTCGGCTATTATCACCGAAAAAGGTGTATTCCGCCCACCCTTCGATTTTACCAAAGTTCTGGGCTAAAACCTAGAGGGGCCGCCGGCAAGCGGGCCGCTCACACGGCCCGACGGCACTCTTCTCGTGCGGTCCGACATCCTGCCCCTCTGAACTAGGTTTCAAAAAATTGAGCGGTTAAACAGGCCGCACGCGGTCCGGCGACCTTCCTTTTGGGCTAGGTAAAAAAAACCAAGAGCCCCTTTTTGCGTGAGACAAAGCCAGTTTTATGAGTTACCCAACCAAAGGCAACAAGGGCAGCGACGCTCTGCCCATCATAGAGAGTGACACCGTAAAGTCAGCGCACGTCTATATCCTGGAAGGTAACGATGATTACTTGCTCTCCGGGGTCCTGCAGGTTATCCGCCGCAACGTAGTCGATCAGGATTTCCTGGATTTCAATCATACGATTCTGGAATGTTCCGCTTCCACCAAAGCCTCCGAGTTGATCAATGCCCTTCTTGAGCTGCCCATGCTGACCAACACCCGTCTCCTGGAATTACATAATTACCATAAAATTTCCAGCGATGTGGTCAAGAAGATAGAGAAGACCTTTAAGGATACCATCGAGCAGGGCAGCAATATTGTCTGCCTTACAGCACTCGACGAGGCTAAAAGCGTACGCAGTCGGCTGAAAACCTTGGCCCAGGGACAATCTCTGGAGATCAACTGCAGCATAGAGAGTGGCCAGATCATGGGCTGGATCAGCTACTATCTCAAGTCTAAGCAGTGTACTATTCAAAATACAGCCCTGCGCGAGATTGCCAACCGCGGCGGCAGCTCCCTTGCCAACCTGAGCATGCAGTTGGACAAGTTGATTATGTACGTTGGCGAAAGCCACAATATTACTTTAGATGATGTCAAGAAAGTTGTAATAAAAAGCACAGAGACCAAGGTCTGGGATTACACAACCGCCATTACCGATCGGGATGATCAAAAAGCCTTACTGGCCTGCTCCGCGATTTTGGAAGATAACCCTCAAGCCGGCGCCCTCTCCCTCCTGTCATATACCAATAGCTATCTGCGTTCCCTGGCTCAGGTTTCCGATCTAGTTTCAAAGTACGGCAACAACATCAGCGCCATAATTCAACAACTTAACAAGCGCGAGTTTCAAATAAAAAAAGACCTCAAGGCGGCCAGTACCTGGGGCGAAGACGCTCTGCGCAAAGCTTTTGGGGAACTGTGCAAGGCCGATCTGCGCCTCAAAACGGGCTCCGATCCGGTATTGATTATGCATTTGCTGACTCTAAGCTTCACCCACCGACCTCTGCCGCCCCCGCCCAGTAAGAACCGCTCTGCCCTTCCCCACATGAGTGCCAACTCACGGCTAAAATAGTATCGCTCCTGTTCCGCTTTCAGCTACCAAAATTTTTTCTTAAAAAATTCATTTTTTAGGTGGTTTTTACTTATTTATATCGAAAGCCTAGGCAGATAACGGGCTACACCTACCTGATCCCTGCTCTTACCTGGTGAAGGATTGACGGCCCATAGACTTCTAATACAAGTGGAACAAATAAGCCTAATCTATCGAAATATAAGGATCAAGCATGGCCGAAGAGTATATAAATATCATTGTTAATAACGAAGTTATGAGTATTGTCCCCAAAACTACCGTGGGTGAGGCGCTGCACGCTCAAGAGAATCCGGAAATAATCGGCGGCTTGATTAGCAACGATGTTGTTGGCCTGAGCACCCCCTTAAATGTTCCTGTCAATCTGGCTCCGGTTTTCCGCAATACTCGCGAAGGTCGCCAGATTTTTAACCGAACCTGCTCCATCCTACTGGAGTACATCCTGGCCGTGCACTTTAAAAATTATCATTTCCAGGTCGGCCAGGCCTTCAACCAGGGCTGTTTTTACGAGCTTATCGACACCGAAGATGGCTCAACCGATGTTAACTTGGAAAAGTTGGCCGCCGATATCGACAAGGCTATCTGCGAGGCTATCGATTCCGATCTTAAGTTTGTCACAAAAATCCACAGCGTAGAGACGGCCTGCGTTATCCTTAACGACCGAAGCGGTTCCATGGTGCGCCTTTTGGAAACTTGGCCTTACTCCCAAGCCGCCGTGGCCAGCCTGAATCATTTTCACATCCTCCAGTACGGTCCCATCGCCCCCTCCACCAGATACTGCAAGGGCATCCGCATCGTCCCCTATCCCCAAGGCATAATTCTGCAATTCAACCGCAAGCGTCCTATCCCCAACCCTAAAGATAATGCCCGCTTTATCAGCACCTACCACGACAACCGCAACTGGAATAAAATGATTGGCGTGTCCACAGTGGGCGATCTCAACGAGGC
>OMRK01000220.1 GCA_900313515.1 uncultured bacterium
AGGGCATTCTTTTTGGTTCCTTGGGCGCGTGGTTTGGCGTTGGGATAGATGAACATGATGTGCACGGTATCTTGCTGCAGTTCTTTAACTGGAATGGTGAAGGAGATGGTATCCTTATCTTTTGTGTATTCGATTTCTTCGCCATTAATCTCTACTCTGAGCCCCAGTGCGCAAGACTGGCCATCTACTTCATTGACTTCATCGAAAGAAAGCGTAAAAAGGTAGGGGGAAGTAAAGCCGCACTGCGGTTTTAGCCTAAAGCAAGTGTAAACGCCTTCGCTCCAGGCGTATTTTGTGCCATTTTCTCTTGTCTGTGGCTCTCCCAGGCCGGCTATGTATATGTCGTTGAAATTTTTGTTGTTGGTATCTATGTCAATGTGAGGGAAGATGCTGTCCAGTTGTTGGGCTTGTCCAGGCGGTACAGCTTTTAGCTTAAGGCCTCGGTGAGCGCTCTGCGATTGACCTGGAGCAAAAACAGAGCCTGTGGGCTTTATTATTACGCCATTTTCGGAGATATCGCCCTTTATGAAAAATTCGGTCATGGTTTGGATGTAGGCGGCAGTGGAGGGGCCGGAACCGGTGAAATGACGCATAAAGCGGCGCATTCTTTCAGGATTATGGTCTTCGAACACGGAGTTAACACTATTGTGCCCAGTTGCCAGGGAGTCTAGTGCAGGGTAAATATCATCCCAGGAAACTGGAGATTTTGAAATGCGGAATCTGTGCGATTCATGGAAGCCTTTCACCAAAAGTAGCGGATTGCTGCGCATCATTAAGGGGTCTAAATCATCGCCATGATCGGCTAAAATTATCACGGCAGTATTGTCATAAATACCCTGTTTCTCTAGCTCTTTTAGGAAGGCTTCGATCAAAGTTAAATTGCCGTGGGCAGCTTCAAGGAGGGTGTGCGGCTTATTATCAACTGTGAGATCTTCCCCAAAATCGATAGGTGCATGTATGCCCCGCAAGTGAATGAAGCGAAATGTATTGCCCTTATCCTTGCAGGTCAGCCCTTTCTGCAGAAGGGTTCGGTAAAATTTTTCGTTAGTTACCGAGGCTACCGCAGAATACGCTGACACACCATTTACTTCACCGTCCTTTATGGCCTTGTAATCGTCAAAGGAACTTGTATTTACCAAAAAATACTTTTTCAACTGGTGGGGCAGGCTTTTAAATAAAGTCAGCTTATAAAGCGTGGAGGTGAAGCCGGGATAGTTCGTTATTTTATACGAGCTATTGTGTACGTTTTCGTAAAGTCCGGGCTCTTTGCTTACAAATGGCGTTTCCGTGTAAACACCTATCGTGTAATCATTCTCCTGCAGATGGCGATAGAGCTTTTCCCCATCGCCCTGGTAAGCCTTTTGCACGAAATCGGCGAAGGGCTCTTGATTTTCGTACCATTGATGGGTGAGCAAGAGCGGCACGGAAGCCTGAGTGGTGGGATAACCGCCTACGGCATTGGTGTAGAAGGTGAAGTTGGCCAATAGGTCTGAACATCTTTTCTCATCGGTTTTGAGCAAGAGGCGCATATATCCCGCATCGAAGGTGTCTAGCACCAGTATGGCTATATTTTTATTTTTGGAAAAGCAAAATTCGTTTCTATCGGTAACAACCAGATTATTTTCAGCCGATGCCGGAGAGTTGACCAAAAGAGAGGCCAGAGCGGCCGACAACATGCCAAAAATTAGGACGCTGACCGCCAAGCCTACGCTGTACAAATATTTTTTGAACTTTAGCCAAATTACCGAAACAGCTGCGGCCGTTATTCCCCACACCGCCAGGCTAGCCCAGGCCCGGCCTGGATATGAAGACCAGTCTATGGCGCTTCCGTCCAATAGGCCGTAATCTCTGGGAATGTAATTGCCCTGCACGTAAAGCCCTAAGAAGAGGAACAACAGAAGGGCATAAAAGAAAGAATAAATTTTTTCACGCTTGGGACATAACGCAAAATATAGTAGTGTATACAATCCTGCCAAAACAGCCAGAGCGGCCAGGAAGCATAGCAAGATTATGGGCATGATGTCGGCCATATTGAACCAAAACTCGGCCGTATTGGTGAGGTAGGTCTCTAGAGGCGAGTAGATGAAAAGCATGAAGCACAGGACTAGACACGGCGGCATAACTCTTTGCCAGAAGGCCGCTAGGCGCGTAAGCGCATCTATATATTCCATCTTTTTTGAAGCTATCTTAGAAGAGCCTGCCGCTCCATGCGTGGGCCCACTTGCACGTTCCATTTTTTCTGCCTATAAGTATACAAAATTGCTCAAATTCCTATTGAGCCCGCACCTTGTGCCTATGGTGACGCCATGTGCCTTGTGCGGATAGTCCCTTGACCGGTGAATTGTACCTTGCGCCTATAGTAGCGTCGTCTTTTCTAAAAACAAAGGGCACGATCCAGCTTTGATTGGCCTCGTGCCCTTCATTTACAATGCGAGATATTTTCTACAGGGCGTGATTCACTATAGAATCGCGCAGCTTGGGCTCAAACCAGGTGGACTTGGGCGGCATGATCTCGCCGGCGTCGGCAATATCCATGAGCTCTTTTAAGCTCAC
>OMRK01000218.1 GCA_900313515.1 uncultured bacterium
AATTTTTTTGGCTGGAGCCCTCCTTCTCTATGGACTAAATGGTGCAGTTGGAGTTATAATTGCGCGTTATGGAACGCAAAGATTTAAGAAATTTAGCGATTATCGCTCATATTGACCATGGCAAGACTACCTTGGTGGATGGTCTACTGCGCCAGGCCGGTGCTTTTCGTGCCGGACAGGAGGTGGCCGAGCGCGTTATGGATTCTAACGATCTTGAGCGCGAGCGCGGTATTACAATTTTGGCCAAGAATACTTCCGTGGTTTACGGCGATGTCACTTTAAACATTGTAGATACGCCTGGCCATGTCGATTTCTCCAGCGAAGTGGAACGCATCTTGGGCATGGTTGACGGTTGTCTTTTGGTGGTAGATGCCTTTGAGGGGCCCATGGCCCAAACCAGGTTTGTACTCAAGAAGGCTCTGGAAGCGGGATTGGTGCCTATACTGGTTGTCAATAAGATTGACCGTCCCGATGCTCGCCCCGAGCAGGTGGTGGATGAAGTTTTAGAGCTGTTTATCGACTTAGGAGCAGACGATAAGCAGATCGATTTCCCGGTTATTTATGCCTCAGCACGCAATCAGGTGGCTTCTTACAATCAGGATGGTCCCTTTGAGAATCTCAAGCCACTTTACGATACCATTGTAGAGCACATACCTTGCCCCAAGGGCGATCCCGATGGTCCCTTGCAGATGCAAGTAAGTAATTTAGATTACGATGAATATGTAGGCCGCTTGGCTATAGGGCGTATCAGCAATGGCAGGATCACTCCGGCTAAGACTGTCTGTTACGGCACCTCGGCTGATAAGTGTGGCACCGGCAAGGTAGGTCAAGTTCTGGGCTATTTCGGTTTAGGTAAGAAGCCGATTGAGACCGCCTCGGTGGGGGATATTGTAGCTTTGACCGGTCTGTCTGAGATCTCTCTGGGCGATACTTTGACGGAGGTTGATGATCCCCATTTCATGCCCGGCTTAAATATTGAGGAGCCTACTTTGGCCATGACTTTCTTGGCCACCGATAGCCCCTTCGCCGGCCGTGATGGTAAATATGTGACTTCTCGCCAGCTTCGAGATCGTCTTTTTAGAGAGGCGGAGCGCAACGTAGGGCTGCGAGTCAAGCCTGTCGATGGTTCTACAGATTCTTTTGAGGTATGCGGTCGTGGTGAGTTGCACCTTTCCATTCTGCTGGAAACCATGCGGCGCGAGGGCTACGAGCTTTCGGTAACTGCGCCTCGAGTTATTACCAAGATTGTCGACGGTCAATTGCAGGAGCCTATAGAGAATCTCACCTTGGATATTCCCGAAGAATACATGGGCGTTATTATGGAACGTGTGGGAGCTCGGCGTGGTGATCTGATCAACATGACCGGCAGCGGTACGGGCAGGCTCCATTTGGAGTTTTCTATTCCGTCGCGCGGTTTGGTAGGGTTTAGATCGGAGTGCTTGAGCGTTACGCGTGGTTATGGGGTTATGAATTACATCTTTGCTGGTTATGGCCCCTACCGCGGAGATATCGCCAGGCGAAATCGCGGCTCTTTGGTTACTGGTGAAACCGGCATGGCTACCTCCTACGCTCTGTTTAATCTGCAGGATCGCGGTACATTCTTCATCTCACCTGGTGATGAAATTTACACGGGCCAAATTGTGGGCGAACACTGCCGTCCCAACGATCTGGATGTGAATGCCTGCAAGAAAAAGCATGTTACCAATATGCGTTCTTCCACAGCTGATGAAGCGGTGCGCTTAGATACCCCGCGCCAGTTGACTTTGGAACAGTGCTTGGAATTTATTGCCGATGACGAGTATGTGGAAGTAACGCCCCACCATTTGCGCATGCGCAAGGCTGTTTTGGATCCGGCTACTCGTGCCAAATTGCGCAAGGATCACGAAAAGCGCGAAGACAAGGCTAAATAGACGAAACCGCTTGGGGGGGGAGAGGTTCACCCTTATTTTTGATGGGTTAATTCCTGGTATCTTTTCATGAGTTGAATGGTGCAGGTCTTCTCGGTTATGCCCTCTGGGAAGCCGTAGGCGGCCATAACGGCTCGGTCGTTGGCTTGGTGGGCTCGCTTGAGCTCGGCAGGCATGGTTTTGGTGTTGTAGAGGGTAGACAACGAGCGTTCGGGATAGAGGGCTCTGGCCTTTAAAATGGCTTGAGCGGTCTGTTCGATTTCTGTTCGCTGTTGCGGGAGCGGGCTGGGCCAGGGGAAATTATTGTAGACCACGTTGGCAGAATAACGGTAACCAATCCCCAGTCGGCCGCATATGGCTCGCATCCAGGCCATGTGTGCGGATGATTCGAGAATTCCAAACTCATAAAGTCCTGCGTTAACGATTATAAAGAGCAGATCGGTGGCAATAATATCGGAACAGCCGAAATCCATAGGTATGTATTCCCGGCTGGAGGTCGATACCTTGGGCACAATGAGGAAGCGTTCCGGATTCTGTGTTTCCCGGAAGAGCCATGGGGTGGTCGCCAGCTTCCGTCTTCCCTGGTCTGGTGAAGCTAAACGGGAGCGGCGACAGGCTTCCACTCGTTTTTTTACCAAAGGCATGCGCTCCAACTGATCGGGAGTAATTCCCGTTAGCCACAGACACCAGCGCTTTTTATTTTTGATGAACTCTTCAGAGCCATAAAGCCTTTTTATGTATTTGGTAGCCTGCGGCTCGCGCCTTACGAATTCTGGGTAATCCTCATCCTCAACAATAAGGAATCCGCCGTCGGCCGGACGGTTTCCTGTGCTCATTGGGGCTACGTTGCACAACGGCTTGGCACGATTTTCGATAAATACAACTGACCCCTCAGTCAGATAAGGATTAATTTGAGAGACTATCTGTTTATTGCCCTCACCGTAAAGTACTTTTTCTGACTCTTCCTGGTCGCAACTAAAACCTATAATTACACAGTGAACATTGGCCGCACGGTTAGATTCACTATCCCAGCGGAAGGTGCGGTGAGCAAAATTGATATGCACGCCAAAAAGCTCATAGAGTGGTTTCCAAACGCTGGTTGCTTGTTCACCTTGGGTGATTGACTTTGTAGAAACAAAGGCTGTGTGTATTGATGTACCCTGCATAAATTGGGCCGCCTTCCAATACCAGCCGGCGACGTAGTCGAGCTTGCCGGCAGTGCGGCAGAGCCTGCCTTTATCATCGGTATAAAGGGCCAATATATCAGCCTTCTGTTCCCGAGACTGCAGAGAATAGCCTATAAAGGGTGGATTACCAATTATGTAACTAATTTTTTCTGCAGGCCTTACCTGAGCCCAATTCAGGCGTAGGGCATTGCCCTTGTATATATTGGTCCAGTCTCTAGAGGCTTGGGTCAAACCTTCAAGGCCAGTAAGGCGCCGGGTTTGGGCAAGCATCTGATTCTCGGCAATCCACAAGGTAATTTTGGCGGCGGTTACGGCCGCGGCATCAATTTCTATGCCGTAAAACTGTTGTGGGCTTACCATAATAGGACTGCTGTCTTTTAAATTATAGTTCCCCTTGAGTTCGCTAAGTAGGCTATTTTCTAGACGGCGCAGGGATACGTAGGCTTCGGCTAGGAAATTTCCCGAGCCACAGGCCGGATCTAAAAAGGTTAGACTGCTGAGCTTAGATTGGAATTCCTTTAAGGTCTTCTGTTTGTTCCCATAGTTCTCAGTACTGTTGTTCGTGATCTTCTCAAGTTCGGATTTTAAATCGTCCAAAAACAAGGGATCAATAACCTTGTGGATGTTCTCAACGCTGGTGTAGTGCATGCCCTCCCGGCGACGGACCGTCGGATTTGAGATGCTTTCAAAAATAGAGCCGAAGACTGTGCAGGGGAGGCTGTTCCAGCTAAAATTTTCACTTACACAACGCAAGAGAGTATTGCGCAAGGTTTCGTTGAACTCGGGGATCTCCACATCATCCCAGAGGCCACCTATATAAGGGAAGGGAGCCAGAACATCGTTAAGATAGGGATTGCGTTGACTGAGTGGGGTATCCAGAACGCGAAAGAACTCGATTAGAGCTCCACGGAATTCTTGAGTGGAGTAGCTTTCCAGATAATGCTTCAAGGCCTTGCATCTATGGGAAAAATAGGCACTTTCAACGTAAAGGCATAAAACCAGGCGCATACAAAATTCGCTCAGTTTTTTGGGCGTTTCCTCAATTTTGAGAACATGCCATTCCTTTAGAAAAGCTCTATAAATTGTATCTACAATTTTTGCTGCCCTGGCGAAAAGCTCTGTTTCATGTTTGCCTTTCATGTACCGCTCAGCAATGCCTCTCAATCTGAATGGGCAGATCTTCTTTCAGCTGGTCGGCTATCCCTAGCCATGGCATGGAAAGACTGCCCATAAGAGTACAACCGCCCCCCCATGTCCTTACCCTAGCCTTGACTCGGAGGCCGCAATGATTGCCTATGCTTCATCTCGTTTATGGATCTTTTGATACGCACAAAATTGATGGTGGAGCTGGATCTTTATCGTTGGGGAATCCCCATGGGTAGGATGATTAATGGAAGCGTCGTCCGTACCCGTAAACTGGTCGCTTAGGTGGCGTTGGCTCGGCTGGAGCTTCTGGGGGGAGATCTTCGATGTAACTGAGGATCTGGTCGATTCGACCGAGCAGAACATCATCGGCTGGGTATTCCATGTGGCCAGCGGCCCGACCGTACAAGCCGTTGAAACGCAGGGCCATCTCCTCCTGTTCCAACTCCCAGCCGACCAGTTTGGCCAGTTTGCCCTTCTCGCGCAGGGTTAGACGGCGTAAGAAGGGAGTCACTACCCACAGGTTATCTTCTTTAATGCGGATGGCCGGCACTAAAAGCTTAAGACATTTTATCTTTAAGCGCACACCATCCAGCAGATGGACGCTCACCGCAGGAATACGACCGTAGCGGTCGCGCATTTCTTCGCGCATGTCTTGGAGCTCATCCAGAGTGGTAATGGAGGCTATGCGCTTGTACAGAGCTATCTTCTGTTTGGCATCGCTTATGTAGCTGTCGGGCAGACCCATAGAAATGGGCAGATCTATGACGATGTTGCGTTCATTAGTGTCGTCGGCCAGGGGATCTTGATGATTTTTCAGAGCCTTGACAGCATCGCTCAGCATGCGACAGTACAGGCTAAAGCCTACCGCCGCCACGTGGCCGGATTGCTCGGCTCCCAAGATATTTCCAGCTCCGCGGATCTCCAGATCGCGCTTGGCCACCTGGAAACCAGCGCCCAGTTGGGTGAAATCGCGGATGGTCTCCAAACGCTTGCGAGCTTCATCGGTAAGTCGACAGCTGGGAGGATAGAGCAGGTAGCAGTAGCCCTGTTTAGTGCTGCGACCTACGCGGCCGCGCAGTTGGTAGAGCTGAGCCAATCCCAGCTTATGGGAATCGTCTACAATAATTGTATTTACATTGGGTACATCTAAACCGCTCTCAATGATGGTGGAACAGACCAGTATGTCGTAGAGGCCATCGTAAAAGTCCATCATCACCTCTTCCAGCTTGTGCTCGCTCATTTTACCATGGCCCACAGCTACCCGGACATGGGGCAGCATCCTCTCAATTTCGATAGCTGTTGCGGCAATGGTTTCCACTCGGTTGTGCAGGAAATAAACTTGGCCCTGACGGCCGAGTTCGCGAGAAATGGCCGCCTTAATGAGTTCGTGGTTGCGTTCGAAGAGGTAAGTTTTTATGGGCATGCGCTCCTCGGGAGGAGTTTCTATTACCGACATTTCCCGCAGTCCGTAAAAGGACATCTGTAGAGTGCGAGGGATGGGAGTGGCACTCATGGACATAATATCGATATTAGCCTTGAGCTGGGTAATTTTATTCTTGTGCATCACCCCGAAGCGTTGCTCCTCGTCGATAATGAGCAGACCCAGTTTTTTGAACTCGATATCTTTGGAGAGCATGCGGTGGGTACCTATGAGGATGTCGCAGGTACCATTAGCCGCAGATTCCACGGTTTCGCGCTGCTCTTTGGGAGTGCGGAAACGCGAAAGTAGGCCCACATTGATTGGATAGGGGGCAAAGCGTTCGGTAAAAGTGAGGTAATGCTGGTGGGCCAGCACGGTGGTGGGTACCAAGATGGCTACCTGGTAACCGTTATTGACCACTTTGAAGGCCGCCCGCAAGGCTACTTCGGTTTTTCCATAGCCCACATCGCCGCAAATCAGTCGATTCATGGGGTGCGGGCTCTCCAGATCGGCCTTGACTTCTTTTATAGCCCGGAGCTGATCGGGAGTTTCCTGATAGGGGAAGGCATCTTCCATCTCACGCTGCCACTCCGAGTCTTCAGGATAGGCATTCCCTTGGGCTTGAGCTCTCTGAGCGTAAATTTGCAGTAGCTTCTCGGCTACTTGGGCGGCATGGGCACGGATCTTGGCCTTGGTTTTGCGCCATTCTATGCCGTTAAGCTTGGATAGAGCTGGTTCGCGGCCATCTATGCCTTCGTATTTTTGTACCATATCTAAACGCTCAACCGGGACATAGATGCAGCTTCCGTTGGCATACTCAAGTTTGAGCATGTCATGATCTACGTTGCTCACGGTTACCGTCTCGATGCCTCGGTAACGGGCTATTCCATGTTGTATATGCACTACTAAATCGCCGGGGACGATCTCATCCAGGCGCAGGGCGCTGCCTATCTTTTCCACTCTCCGGGTGCGGTGGATCTTAACTCTTTGCCCCACCAGTTCACGGTCGGTTAGGAATTCTAATCGACCATTACCAAGAGGCAAGCGGAAACCCTCATTCATGTACCCCTGCAGCAACAGAACTTGGCCGGCCTTGAGGGGACCACTGGGAGTTGTCTGCAAATTTTTAATACCGTGTTCCCGAAGGATTTCTCCTAGTCGCATGAACTGAGCGGTTAGAAGTATCACAATGCGGCCCTCGGCGTGCCACTGAGGAAGTATGGCTAAGAGATCTTCTATCTTTCTGGTGAAGGGCACGGCCAGTTCGGTGTTGAGATCAAATTGATGGCTCTGATCGGTGGTTAGATTAGCCTGACCGCCGGACCAGGCCGAAACCAAAACCCTGCGGAACTTACTGAGTCGCTCTTCCAAATGCTCCCAGACGTAGTTATTGCTTAAGTTATTCTCTATAAAACTCGCCAAGCCTAAATTGGTACTTAGCCACTCTTCTTCCCACTCTTTAGCAGTCAAGCGTAGTTGAATAGGTTCCTCTAAAATTACAAGGCTGTTTGGAGCCTTGGTGAGTAGATGGTCGGTAAACCAGGAATCTTCCTGAGAATCGTTATATTGAGCGGGAAGTAAGGTTACTTCGCTTAAATCTCCACAAGATCTCTGGGTGTCCACATCGAAACGGCGCATACATTCGATTTCATCACCAAATAGTTCCAAGCGTGCTGGAGGGCCGGTTATGGGGTAAATATCTACCAGACCGCCGCGCACGGCGTATTCGCCGCGGGTCTCTACCATAGAAACTCGACGGTATCCTTCGCTTGATAGAAGCTCAATTAGAAGCTCTAGGTCTACAGATTCACCCAGCTTTAGAGAAATTTTTCCTTTTTCCAGCTTCTCTTTTCTAACTGTAGGTTGCAGAATGGCTCGCAGAGGAGCGATAATCACCAATTGGGGCTGTCCGGCCTCTGCTTGATAATTATCCAAGAGCTGCAGGACAGACAGGCGAGCCGGATCTGCGGCATCTACGCTTTCGTTGGGCATGCCCAGACATTCTCTTTCTGGGAAAAGCCAGACCGTATCTTCGGGGAAGAAGGTTTGAGCATCCTGGTAGAGCCTCTCGGCGCCGTCAGAGGAGGAGGTTATCCAAAGTAAAGGAGGCTTGATATTTAGGCCATGATGGCAAGCTTCCATAAAGAGAGGGCGGACAGGAACGGCCAGTCCGTTGCATACTGTCAGCTTGGAATTCTCCACGGAAGCCATGACCTGAGCCATTTTGGGAGAGGTGCGCCAAAGGGCGGCCAGATAGGTGCTTGCCTTGATGCAGTTGCTTAGAGCCCGCTTTTTCTGCTCGGCACGGTTCTCAGAAGATGGGGCGGGCGACTGGAGTTCCGCAGTAGAGGGCCGGGAAGTGGATCTGGAACTCGTATTGGAAGTTGGCTCGACTGGAGCATACTTTTTGGAAACCGAGCCGGAAGTAGCTACGCTGGCGGCCTCTTCGACCATTTTGATGGTATTGTTTAATTTATCAAAGTTCTTGCTCATCGTTTTTCTTTTTTAGGCTGTAATGTAGGCTGCACCTACAGTGCTTGGGCCGCAGTGGACGCCGACCACGCAACCTAGCTCCGTGTGAAGAATTGGCAGGTCAAAAGTTGCGAAACGCTGGGAAAACTGTTCTATAAAGGTGGAAGGTTCGGCCTGGATATGGCCTGAAGTGCCAGTCACTGAATTCTGTCTAAAGTTGTAACTGCAAGCCAGGTGTAGATTGGTGATGGTATACAGCTCATGATCTGTCTTGATTTTATTTGTTATCCTCTCTAGGGCATCGGTGAGCTCAAAATCCCGAGCCACTGGAGCTATAGCCTTCTGGCCATCAAAACAGAAAGTGTGATAAGCTTTGAGCACAGTACTTATTGGGGAGCCGACCCGGTTCACCCGGCCGCTTTTGGCTAAATATTTTAAACTTGAGACAGTGAAAATGATGTGGAGCTTAGGGCGCAACGCAGATAAGCGGGAAGAGAGTTCCTGGCCAGTTAAATCTGGATTTGATAGTAGGGACTCGGTGGCTGCTAAAACCAGTAAGCCCAACCCAATACTGATACTTCCGGAATCGAGTACCTGTATCCTCTGTCCTGCTCTCCCCATTGAGGCCTGAGCCTGCAGAGCAGCTCCGTATGAACCAGATAAGGCAGACGAAGGCAGAATAGCTACTACGTCCTGTTCGGGAAAGTGATTGAAAACTTTCACAAAATCGGCTGGAGCTGGATGCGAGGTGGAAACATCCTCCGGGCGGCTGTGAACCTTTAGTAACTCAGAGAACTGGGCGGCGTCTATTTCCAA
>OMRK01000217.1 GCA_900313515.1 uncultured bacterium
CATTTAGGGCCACCTCCCGCTTTATGCTCTATTCCGTTGAGCTGCTGGAGGTGGCCCCCTTAAAGTCGCAAAAAATTGCAAAACTGGAAGCTTTGGCTACGTTCCGCTGTGCTGCGGGAGATGGCCTACTGCAAAAGGTAGAACTCGTATGGGCAGTTCACTTTGCTTTCCATCTTGACGCGACGTGAAAGGCCAAAACAAAACACCTTCCGCGCTTGAATGTGTCCAACCAAATGGTGTTGCGGTAAAGTGCAGCGGTGGTTAGTTGGTGTAAATGAGCTTGTAGGCGGCTAGAAGCCAGATGGCTACCGCTAATAATATGTTCAAAATGTTTGACATGGCTCCAAGCATGGCTCGACCAGGGGTCCTGCTATCGGCACCGGATCCTTTCCTTGATGAGCGCATGACCAGTACTCCGAACACGACTACCACGCCCACAATGGTTAGGGTCAAGATTAGGCCAGCAGTGCCTACCACATAAAACATGAAAAAGGCCGCCAAGAAGAGCAGAGACATCGCACAGCTGAACGAAGAGTCCTTAAGGCTCTCGCTTTTGCTGGCATCTTTGGGGTGAATCGGCTTTACCCAGCGTTCTATAGTCATGTTCTACTACGTTACCTCACGGGTTTTCTTTATCGTTTAGGCTTAAGGTGCACTTGGTGCCTTCGTTTGCCTCGGAGGTGAGCGAAATCTCGCCGTTTAGATACTCCCTGGTTAAAATCTCCAAAGTGTAGGAATTCAAAGTGCGATGTTCTTGGGTTGAGTAAATGGTGTTAAAATGATCGATCTCCTCTTGGCTTAAGACAGAATTACGATCGCAGAAGCAGATGTTTACCTTCGGACCCTGACGTCTAAAAGTCACCTCAATTATTGTGCCCATGTCAGAGTTATCGGAAATTCCCTTGAGCAGACTGAGCAGAACCTGCTTGAATATAGTAAGATCCAGATTAACTTCAACTTTGGGGGCCTCAGTATCTACTGCAAGGGAAACCCGAGCGTAGGCATCATCCTTGTTAGCATCGGCAATCTCTTGAAGCACCTGACCGACATCGATCTTCCCCTTATTAACCTTAAGCTCACCCATTTGAGCGTTAGCCAAATTGCGGTGGAACCCAATTCCTTCTATAAGATTGGAGGTTGCACTGCTTAAGCGTTCGAGGTAAACATTTTGTGATAATTCAGGGGTAGATTTTAGAAGGTTGATATAGCTATTTATCACCCAGGTGGCGTTTAAAATGTCGTGGAAAAAGGCGCGGTCTGCATGATGACGGCGCATCTCTTTGCCTAAATCGCGCAAGGACATAAGTATATATCTGTTGCCGTTTATAGTTAGAGGCATGGCTGAGGCTTCGACTGTCAAGCTCGTAACGCTGCTAGTTTTTATGTTCATTGTGCAGCGGTTCGTGGCAACCTTGCCGTTTAGAGCGCTTATTATAGTCTTAAAAGCTGGGCACATACGGCAACGGGATGTGGTGCCACAACCAGCACGGCATCCCAAGGCATATTTACAGTGAAGCGCATCGCCGGGACGAGCACCTAAAACTATAGGGAGGGCCAGAACCTTCAGAAGAGAGGCAAAAGCTTGGTTATAAACCACCATCTGCCTGTGATCTTCCAATATTATCGCTGGGTAGGGCACCGCTTCGATCAACTCGCGTAGGTTAATGGCGGAGTCGGCCAGGCTCATAGACTTTTCGCGTATTTCATCAGCAGAAGCACGCGGGACGTAAGGCGCCATCTCCGGTGCCGGTTCGTTGCTGTAATGCTCCGTATCTTGTTCAGAAATTTCACTCATGCTATCGTATCCTCAAACCACCAGGCCTATTCTTGTTTAAATCTTAATTATCTTGCTTATTTTCTACTTTTGTTCGGATTTGAGCGGTTAGTTTATCAAATCCTTCCAAAAATTCGTCTACGCTAATCTCTTCATAGCAGGCAAAATCGGGACATTTCTGTTTGTAGCATGTGCGCGAACATTTCCATTGGGTGGGACGGAGCACGACGGTGGGCGCTCCCAGGGGACGCCAGCGCTCGGGAAAATCTTCCTTGAGAGCGAATATGTCCAGGGTAGGGATGCCGCAGGCAGCCGCCAAGTGTCCTGGTCCAGAATCGGGACATACAAAAAACTGACACTGGGATATTACGGCTGCCATAGTGTCCACGTCGGTCTGACCAGCTAGGTTTAGGCAGCTGGAGAGCTGAGCTTGGGCAATGATAGCCTCCACGGTGGGGCGCTCTTGGGCGCTGCCGGTAAATACCAGCCGAGCTTGACGCTTTTCTTCTAAGGCTTTGGCCCAGCAGGCAAAGTGCTCTACCGGCCACTTCACCTTGCTGTAGTCCACTCCCTTGCCAACATGAAAACCAACTATGGGGCTTCCCTCCGTCTGGGCACTTAAGTTTTTAGACAAGTTTTTGAGAAAATCGCGGCCTCGACCTTCGAGACGCACGGAGAACCCATGGCCAACAGGCAGTTCTTTGAGTAGCTCCTGGGCTTTGAGCTTGGCTTCATCGGTAACGAAAAAACGGGGCTGGCACGGCTGCACGGGAATATTTAAGGAACGCACAAAATCCAGCATAACCTCCGACCAGTGGCTTTTAGTATCCCCATGCTCAGAGCGGATCCTCACTCGGTGAGTGTAGCTCCAGGAGTAAAAGAAACGCGAATCCTGGCCTACTCGCACTGGAATGCGGGCCAGATACAGGGTGAAGGCCAGTGAGGCAGTGCTCCACAAGATCAGAGCGCAATCGTAGTGCTGTTCACGAAGCTTTCGGCTCCAGGCGAAGATCTCACTAATATTTAATTTGGGCTTGTCAATAGTGTATACATCCGTTATCCAGGGATTATGCCGTACAGCTGCGGCAGTGGATTGGCGGGCCAGAAAATCTATCTGAGCTTGCGGAAAGTTGAGGTGCAAAGCCTCTATAACTGGGGTGGAGACCAAGACATCTCCCAAGCCGCCGCCGGTGTGTACTATAAGAATTTTGCTAAGTTCCATGGTCCCCAAATTATAGCATAAATGGTCCTTATACGTCTGGCCAATAACGAGTAGAACAGACTGAGC
>OMRK01000216.1 GCA_900313515.1 uncultured bacterium
AAGTTTTGCTTGCTTGTATGGCTCTGCAGAAGGTTATTCTGCCTGTTTAGTCCAATATTTTACCTAGTACTCGGAGAGCAGTGGTAAAGTGTAAGTGCCGTGAATAATAACGAAATTGCAAGTCTGGAGCAGATGTTAGCTGAAAGTCCTGACAGCCCGGCTCTGCTGGCTAGTTTGGGTGAAAATTATTTAGTAGTGGAACGGGCTGCCGAAGCCATTCCCTGCTTTGAGCGGGCCATTAGTCTCGGTCTGGCCTCTGGCCGTATCTATCTGTGTTTAGGTTTGGCCTACGCGCTTGTTGGTGATGTTCCCACTGCTGTAGGAGCTTTACTGAATGTAACTGACAGCGATGGCGATCTCGATGTCAGTGTGGCTTCATCTGTAGAAGACCGGCTTGTGGGCATGGCAGTGGAAATTATAAATGGAACACTGGATAGTCTGAATAATCCACTCAACATTAGCCAGGCCGCTGCTACTCTTATGGTGCTTAACCGCTTTGCTGATGCTTTGGAAATTTTTGATGGGCTTAAGGAACAGAGTGGTGTTTTGCCCAAGCTCATGCTGTGGCGCGGTTTAGCTCTGCTGAAGTTGGCTGATAACCGGGGGGCTTACTTTTCTTTAAGGCAGTACACCAGCGATTGTCCCGACGATGCTTTCGGTTTTTATCTTTTGGGTCTTTCGCTTTTCGGGTTGCGTGAGGTAGCTCAGGCGACAGGGGCCTACATGCAGGCTTTGCAGTTAAGGCCTGGTCATATGAAGGCTGGTCTGCGTTTGGCGCAGGCTAACATGATTGCTGAAAATTTCCCCAAGGCTGAAATGCTTTTGCGCAGCCTGCTCAATGCCCATCCAGAGTGTGTCGAGGCTTACTTTGGTTTGGGCAAGTGCTTAGAAAAGCTGTTGCGCCCCGATGAGGCCGTCGAATGTATGGCCAAGGGAGCCGATTTAGCCCCTGATATTTTGGATTATCAGCTTTCGGTTGGCCTCGCTTTTATGAAGCTGGAACGCAGCGAGCTGGCCCTTAAGTATCTGCGCCGGGCCAGTCAGTTGGCACCGCATGATGGCGATGTTGCTTACAGGTTAGGTTTAGTTCTGGGTAGCCTAGAACAGTTTCAAGAGGCCGCCGCCGAATTAGAAAAGGCCGTAAAAGCTAATCCCCGCAGCAGTCGTGCTTACTATGGTTTAGGTGGCGCTTATGCCAGTTTAGGTCAGTTTGAAAAGGCTATCTCTGCTTTCGAGAATGCTCTTAAATTGGATCCTAGAGCTGTGGAAGCCCACTATGAGCTCGGAGTTACCTATTACCGTATGGGTAATCATGGGCAGGCTTTCAAGGAACTTTCTGAATTTGCCGTCAAGGTCCCCTCCGATAGCCGTCCGCTTTATTATATGGCCTTGTGCGATCGTTCGTTGCGCAAGGTTGAGGAGAGCTGTCAAGAGTTTTTAAAAGTTATCGATGCCAACGTCGATCCTAAACAGCAGGCCTATGCGTTCAGTGCCCAGTCTCTGCAGCAGAACAACTACAGCGTGGCTCTCAAACAATTGAATCAGGCTTCTGTAAACGATAGTCCCGATAGCGGCGGTGAGTTCTTTGCCTCGGCTCTGCTGCAGTTTTTTGCTTATAAAGCCATAAGCAATGGGCGAGCCTTGCAAGAGGAACATGAGTACAGCGTCAATATCGAGGATAGTCTCTTCCAGTTTATGGTAAATTTGGCAGCCATTACCGATTTGCGCGACGCTTACTGCCAGAGTCATTCCCAGAGGGTGGCAGTGGTGGCCGATATTTTGGCCCAAGCTATGCAGGTTGGTTCTGAACTGGGCAACGGTATCCATGTGGGAGCTTGTTTGCATGATGCTGGCAAGATGGCTCTGCCTGATGCGGCTATGTATCGTTCCGATGGCGATGATGAGGAGTCTAGAAACTTCAATTCACTCTATGAGCAGCATCCAAGGTTAGGGGCTGACCATTTTGCGAGTATGCCCTTCCCAGAAGGGGTTGTGGAAGCTATTGAGTCGCACCATGAGAGGTGGGATGGTAGCGGTTTCCCAGAGGGACTTGAGGGTAAAGCTATTCCGCTGGCCGCTCAGATAGTGGGTTTGGCAGACTATGTGGAGCGTCTTTTGAGTAATGGTCGCGAGGGGAGACCATGTTCTTGGGAAGAGACAGTGGAGGATGTTGGGACGAGGGCAGGCTCGCTGTTTAACCCAGATTTAGTTAAGTGCTTTATGGAACAGTCGGCTACAATTCAAGAAAAGCTGCAAAGCTTCCAGCCCCAGCAAGGAAGCTAAGAAGCTCGTAAACCTTGTTTTATTTTTAAGACGGGCCGCCATCCCTGTTGAGCAACATAATTTGTTCAGGTGGAGGCAGTGCCCAACCCCTTAACTGCTCTCTCCGTTGGGTTGTGAAAAGGCCTCGAGAGAGCGTTAACGTTGTTTGTAAATGTTTTTAGATCCACTGAGCCTAGGCCAATTCGGCGGAAGTGGAACGTTATTCGTAAGCTTTCTTTAGCTCCGTGAAGCCGCTTGGTATGTCGGAGCGCTTACCTACGTAGAACGTGTCTCCGTCCTGGGCCACAGTTTCGTTGAACATTGAGGTCTTTACGGTGCGCCCATCGGAGGTTCGGTAGGAATCTTCGTCTTTGATGTAGTCATCCCACATAGCCATAACCTTTTCGTTGGTCGACATAGCTTCCTCATTGGTGCTGCTCGAATAATTGTTCATCACGGTAGAGCGGAAGGCTTCCAAGGATGCCTGAGAGCTCTTAGC
>OMRK01000215.1 GCA_900313515.1 uncultured bacterium
CCCAGCGACATTAAGGCCTTCTTCCTTATGCTCAACCCTCGCTCACCAGCTGAAGCTATTTTGGTGAAAGCCCCTTCCGATATTCCAGAAGCGGCTGTGAAAAGTCAGGCTAGCAGTATTATTGTGGTAACTGGAGATGTTAAGTCGGTTAGCTGCGAGCCACTGGCTAGTTACATAAAGGAGAACGTAGGCGCTCAGCTCGCTTTAACCGATGACGGCAGCCTGGCCTACATCGACATGGAAACACCTTTGGATTTCAATATCATAAACAAGGCTAGCAATTCCGAAAAAGCGGCTCAGCAGGTAAAGAAGGTGGAGGCGCCCGCAGAGGGCAATTCCTTGAACGCCCCTCAAGAGGGCAACTCTCAACCTTCCATCCCAGAGGGCGACGTCCAGAGCGGTGCTGAGGTTCCCGATGGAACCAGCACAGAGGGTCAGGCTGTTCAAGATCCCGGCCAGACAGTTAATGATTCGAACGTCAGCAGCGAAAATTCAAACAGCAACGGTTCAGCGGTGGGCACGTCTGAATCCGCCGCGACAAATGGTGAGAATGCGGCCTCGGCCGCCTCTCAGGCTGTCCAATCTAGCGGTGCTGTGAGCGGTGAGGCTCCAGCGGTGGCTGTTGAGGCTCATCCGGCCGAGGCTGCCCTGCCTACCCCGGTTAGCGGCCAGGAATCCCCCGCCAACAATGCTCCTACGCCCATAACCTTTTAACTTGAACGAAACTTCCCACCTCCAAGTCGCGAAGCAGCAGGAGGTGCTGGGAAATATGTCACCGTAAGGAAAGGATCTCCCCTTATGTCGCTTCCACAAATAGACGAAACGAAAAATGAACTTAAACTATTCAATTTAGAAGGTTGTCAGGCCAACTTTGCGCCCTGGAAGCGCAGCGAGCGTGGCCAGCAAGTTTACGTAAAGCTGGTGCGCGATGATGAGGAGTCCTTCCTCTTCGTGGGCGAGAACTGTATTCTCGATGCCAAACTGCAGCAGGCCTTGATACGTTTAGTGAACGATGGTTGGAACGTGGCCGGGGAGCTCACCTGTTCCTTCGAAGGCACCAACGAGCCGGGAATAGATCCCTATGTTTACCAGGATCCGGTAACCTTGGAGCTGGGTAAGAATCTCTTGCCCCTTTTAGATCCTCAGCAGGAGGCCCCTCTGGTGCAGGCTATGCCCAAGATTCGAGATGAAATCGCCAAAGAGTCTGGCCTAGTTCCCGCCGGCGTGCGCATTAAGGATAATCTGCGCCTGGGTTCTTCACAGTATGAGATCTTGTTGCACAACTCTCCTATTGCCCAGGGTGAAATCTTTTTGGATCGCTTCCTGGCTATAGGCTCCTTCGAGCAACTTTCCGAGCTAGAGGGCTGGGCAGCCATAGAGCCGACCTATCGCATGAAGGCAAAGTGGATCGAGGCCAACTTCCGCGAAAAAGCTGAGAAACTGGGCTGCATTCTGGTTGGTCCACTCCAGGTTCTGCTCACCCATTTGAAAAATATCATGTTGGAGGCTGCGCCCGAGCTTTTGGGGCTGCAAGACACCTTCAATCTGCTTTCCCGTCTGCAGATCACTCATCCGATAGTGGTTAACGAGTTTTTGCAGGACAATAAAAAACTGCGCATTGTGCGCCGCGTTCTGCAGGAGCTTTTGAGCGAACGGGTGGCTTTAAACAATCTGGTTACTATTGTAGAGACTATAGGCGACAGCTTGGATGATAGCTCCGGGATTAGCCCCGTGGCCAGTGATATCGCTGAAAACTGCCGTTTGGCTTTGGCTCGCCAGATCTGCTGGTCGAACTTAAATCCTGCCAACGAGTTACAGGCGGTAGTTACCGGTGATAAAATCGATGCCGATCTGGAGACCTTGCAGAGGAAACTGCAAGAGAATACTCGTTACGATCAGGCCAGTGAAGATCTGAGCAATAAGATTGTGGCCCGCGTTAAAGAGTGCCTACAATCGGCTGGCAATCCTTCCGTGATCATAACCTCTCCGCATCTGCGCCGCTTCTTATCCAGGCTAATCGCCATAGATATCCCCCACATGTGCGTTCTCTCCACCTCCGAGGCGGCTCGAAGCCGAGTGAAACTTATAATAAACGGCACTGTTGAGTACAAAAAAGAGCCTGATTCCACTGCAACAGAACAGCATAAGGTAGAAGATAAGGCCGATGCGCACCACAGCGAGGAGGGGAATAGCGAGGAAGCAGCTCCGCAGGAGTCAGAAACCTCCGAAGAAGTCAAGCCTGCGGCTCAGGAGTCGAGTGAAGAGGGCGGCCTTTTAGGGATATTTAAAAAGGTCGGCAAGAAAAAACAGTCTTGATAAGGTGTAAGAGGTTGTCTTGCCCATAAATATTACTATTTACTCCATAGCCCATTGCCTGGTCGATTTCGCCTGTGCCTTTGCCTACTATGCCTGTGCCGCGCCGAATTTTGAAGATTGGGTGCTTCTAGCTCTGATTTACAATTTCTGCGCCTTCGGCTTGCAGCTACCGCTAGGTTACTGGGCAGATCGCATCAATTACAATGCCGTGTTCGCGATAGCTGGATGCCTTATGGCAGCCGTAGGCTGCGCCTTTGCTTCCCATGCGCTGGTATTGGCCGTGCTGGCGGGACTGGGTGGTGCCCTGTTTTACGTTGGCAGCGGTTTGGAGGTGCTACACGATGGTGGCGACCGTGTCAAGGGCATGGGATTGTACCTAGCCCTAGGCGCCTTGGGACTTTATTTGGGCACTTATGCCGGTACGGCCCAGCCGCACGATTCCACAGCCTGGGCCATGCTGGCCTTGCTGACAGCAGCCGCTACCATAGCCGTAGGTCAATATAACCGTTCTCCCAATTTCCGTTCGCATAACCCGGCCGTAGGCGAATGGAAACCATCCGTTTTGGCCATCTGGGCCTTGGGGCTTTTCCTAGCCTCGGTGCTGGTTCGCTCCTATCTGAACCTGCTCTTCGATTTCACCTGGGGAAATGAATATGCTTTTTTGGTTGTGCTAGCCGTAGCTTTGGGCAAGGTGGCCGGCGGTTACGGAGCCGATAAATTTGGCCTGATGAAAGTGGCCACTTTTTCCCTTTTGGGGGCGATGGTCTTCATGGGCTGGCCGGAAAGCATCTGGTGTGGCTGCTTGGGAGTCTTCCTCCTGGCGATCAGTGCCCCTATTGCCGTCTGGGCAGTGGCCAAGCTTATGCCAGATCGACACGGCTTAAGTTTTGGTATGATGGGAGCAGCTATGTTCTTTGGCTTTTTGCCACTAGATTTTTACCTTACTCCGCTTCCAGCCTCTCCGGCTGGTTACATAATAAGCTGTGCTATAATATTGCTCTGCCTCTATGCAGCCCTGCGCCTGGCCTACGATATTATCCGCCCCATAGACCAGACTCCGCCCGGCGAAATCCGCAAGAAGATGCTTAACGATCAAACCATTATAGCTTAACGCATTGGCCAA
>OMRK01000214.1 GCA_900313515.1 uncultured bacterium
ACCTACGAAATGTTGGAAATGTTTGGAGCTCTGAAGGGTAAAAGATTATTGAGCTATACTGTAGCGCGTCGCGAAATTATTGCGACAGATGCCCACCATTACGATAATCTTTTTCGATTTGATGATGATTTTATATTTTATGTCTACCGTCATAGCTCCGGCTTCCCTGGTTATGGCTCTCATATCCAAGAGATAAGCTCGTATTATTGGAAGGGGGAGCGTGGCGATCATAAATTGGAACAAGAAGATTCTATAAGTGTTAACGAAATTGTAGAAGATGTAATTCTGGAGCTAATGAGTCACTACATTAATTCTAGAAAAGAAGTTTGCAATGTAATTTTTAAACTTAGAAATAAATATTTCGTGCCCAATTTACATATTAACTATGGTAGCATTTTTGGCAGAGACGAAAAAAGGAAAAAGGTCTACTACTCAACTTTGGAAGAATACCAAAATGAGGAAACTGAAGAGATGCAAGACCTATTGGGAGAGAAAGATAGTTCCGCTTCAGATCGTAAAAAGGTGAAATATAAAACTGAGTTTGTAACTTTAGATTCCTATCTGCAAAGCCATCCGGTAGAAAAGATTAAGGCTCGCATTGCCAGGTTTATCAGACAAATCTTGTCAATTCAGACTGATTACCTAATACGATGATTCTTGGGGGACGGAGGGCGGACAAAATCTTGGAAACCGACCCGTCTATGCAAAAAGTGTGAAATTTGCCTAATTTTCGCTTCTATCTGGGCAGGTTAAGATGCTCCTTACGTCTAAGCAGAGTTGGCTTTAGAGCTGACGTTATTTTTTAACGTATCATTTGGAGTGTAAGCTAATATGACTGATGTAAGTCTTGACAAAGTAAAAGAAATTATCACCCAGTTAGAGGCCAATCCTACCGACCTTTACAACAACAGCTTCTTTATCACTTGGCGTTATCCCAAGGAAACCGTCAACGCTGTTCTGCTGGTGGCAGAGGCCTTGAAGCGCCTGCACAAGGCGGGAAAATCTGTGAGGGTCTTTGATACCGGTCTGGGTCTTTCTATCTTCCGTGATAATTCCACGCGCACCCGTTATTCATTTAAATCGGCCTGTAACATGCTGGGCTTGGGTACAGAAGAGCTCAACGAGAGCACCTCTCAGATAGCCCACGGTGAGACTGTGCGCGAAACGGCCGCCATGATCTCCTTCCTTAGCGAAGTTATCGGCATTAGAGATGATATGTTTATTGGCGAGGGCCACCGCTATCAGAAGGAAGTTTCTGATTCCATTCAGGAGAGCTTCGATCACGGTATCCTGCCTCAGCGCACTTCTGTGGTCAACTTACAGTGTGACCTGGACCATCCCACCCAGGTGTTAGCTGACTTGAGCCACATCATCAATTACTTCGGTGGTGTAGAAAATCTGCGTGGCAAGAAGGTGGCCATGACTTGGGCCTACTCGCCCAGCTACGGCAAGCCTCTCTCCGTGCCGCAGGGTGTTATCGGCCTTATGAGCCGCTTTGGCATGGACATCAGCCTGGCTTACCCGGAGGGCTACGATCTCCTTGATGAGCCGGTGGAGGCAGCCAAGAAGTTCTCGCAGGAGACCGGCGGTAGCTTCACTTTAACACACTCTATGGCCGAGGCTTTCAAAGATGCCGATGTGGTTTATCCCAAGAGTTGGGCGCCCTTCACAGTAATGCAGGAGCGCACCCAGCTTCTGCGCTCCGGTCGTTCCGCTGAGCTCAAGGCCCTGGAGGAGAGAGCGCTGGCTCAGAATGCCACCCACAAAGATTGGGAGTGCACCGAGGAGATGATGAAGCTTACCCGCGGCGGCAAGGCGCTCTATTGCCATTGTCTGCCGGCCGATATCAGCGGAGTTAGCTGCAAAGAAGGCGAGTGCGCCGCCTCCGTGTTTGAGCGTTACCGCCTGGACACCTATGCTGAAGCCTGCTACAAGCCCTTTGTAATTGCGGCTATGATCATCTTGACCAGATTCCAGAACCCGGTTAAGACCTTAACCCAGCTTTTGGAGCGCGATCAGCCCAGAAGAACGGTCTGCTAGAAAGGCTCTGTCTTTTTGAACGCCGCCCCTGCCCTGGGTGTTGCTAAGTGAAGCAACCGGAGGGGAGTGGCTTACCCGGGCGGGAACATGGCCACCACCGAGTGAGTTGCCTGTTGCCGCCCGCGTTTTAGTATCAGAGGGCGCGGCACACCT
>OMRK01000213.1 GCA_900313515.1 uncultured bacterium
CGCCCCGCCTCCGTGCTTCACAGCCGCGCGAAGAGCGAAAACAACCGCTCGCGGGACACAACAAAGCCCGATTCCATGGAGCCCCCCGCGCGAGTGTAAAACGCCCCCGACCGGCTCCAGAAAACCTTACTTCACGAACCTGGTTCCAGCCAGGCCTTTAACCGCCTTGCTGAGGTTTTCAGGATTGGTGATTATAGCCTCCTTGCCACCAGCCTCCAAGAAACGGATAGCTGCTTCAACCTTGGGCGCCATACTGCCCTTGGCGAACTGGCCTTCGGCCATATACCGCTTGGCTTCCTCGATGGTCACAGTATCCAACGCCTTCTGATCTGGCTTACCAAAATTGATATAAACCTTCTCAACTGCAGTAGAAATAATGAAAGAATCTACATCCAGGTTGGCAGCCAACAAACCGGAGGCGTAATCCTTGTCGATAACGGCGGCCACACCGGTGTAACGACCATCCTTCTCTACCACGGGCACGCCACCGCCGCCCACGGCAACCACCACTTGGCCAGCATTGATAAGGGCCCGAACCGCTTCCAGCTCAACGATCTTTTTAGGCTTGGGGGAAGCAACCACTCGACGCCAACCGCGCCCGGCATCCTCCATAACGTCCCAGCCATCGGTCTCATGACGCTTTTTGGCCTGCTCTTCATCCATGAAGGGCCCGATGGGCTTGGTAGGATTTTGGAAGGCGGGATCTTGAGGATCAACCACCACCTGCGTCACCACGGTAACAGCGCTCTTGTTTAAACCGCGCTTTAAGAACTCATTATGCATGGCCATTTGGAACTGGTAACCAATAGCGCCCTGAGTATCAGCCACTGCAGAATCTACCGGCACAGTATGGATATTCTTTTGAGCCAGCTCACTGCGCAGCAAGATAAAGCCCACCTGCGGGCCGTTGCCGTGAGTTAAGACGACTTCCCAACCATCTTCAATCATGTTGACCACATGAGAGACGGTCTCGCAGACAGCCGCATATTGATCTTCCACCGTCTGGTGCTTCTTGTCCTTAATTAAAGAGTTGCCGCCTACGGCAACTACTGCAACCTTAGCCATTACCTTTATTTAAGCCTCCGAACCAACGCTCTACCCTCCCCCACAGGCGCTGGTACTTTTACAAAAGAACACCTTCCGCCTTCCTCTCTCGGCTACTATTGCCTAAATAACCCTAAAAAGAAGGTAGAAGGTGCATCTTTTTCTGTTGAGCCAACCCTGGCGAGCCTCTTCCGACCATGCTTGTCATCAGATTTTGCCCAGAGCTGGCCTTTATTTGGCAAGTCTGCGCTTAGAGCAGCTTACTTCTTGTCGCTTTCCAGATGACTGGCGTACTTGGGGAACTCCAGGCACATTTCCTTGACCGCTCCGAGCACCTTCTTGGCCAGCTGCTCGTCCTGCGGGGCCTTCAAAATGTCTAAGATCCAGCCGCCAATCTTCTCCATTTCCTTGACGCCCATGCCGCGGCTGGTGAGGGCGGGAGTGCCCATGCGGATGCCGCTGGCCACCGCCGGAGGATTGGTATCGTATGGAATGGCATTCTTGTTGACGGTAATGCCCGCATTGTGCAAAGCATTTTCGGCATCGCGTCCAGTCAAGCCCAAAGGAGTTACATCTACCAAAATAAGGTGGGTATCGGTGCCGCCGGAGATGAGACGAGCGCCGCCATCGGCCAAAACCTTAGCCAAAGCGCGGGCGTTTTCTACAATATGGCGCTGGTATTCCTTAAAGGAATCCTGCTGAGCCTCTTTCAAAGCCACCGCCTTGGCCGCTATGACATGCTCTAAGGGACCACCCTGATAGCCGGGGAATACGATCTTGTCGACAGCCTTGGCCAAAGATTCCTTGCAGAGGATCATGCCACCGCGCGGACCGCGCAGGGTCTTGTGGGTAGTGGTGGTGACGATATCAGCCAAAGGCACAGGATTTTGATGCAGGCCAGCCGCCACCAATCCGGCAAAGTGGGCCATATCCACCATGAAGATGGCGCCGATCTCATCGGCCACGGCTCTGAAGGGGGCGAAGTCGATCTCGCGCGGATAAGCGCTGGAACCAGCCAAAAGAACCCGGGGCTTGTACTCAAGGGCCAGGCGACGCATTTCCTCGTAATCGATGCGCTCGGTTTCGCGATCCAAACCGTACTGAATGACGTTAAAATGAGAGCCGCTGAAATTTACCTTGTGGCCGTGGGTCAAATGGCCGCCGTGAGCTAAAGACAAGCCAAGGATGGTGTCGCCATGCTTAGCAACCGAGTAGTAAGCAGCCATGTTGGCCTGCGAACCAGAATGAGGCTGAACATTGGCGTGATCGGCTCCAAATATGGCGCAAGCACGCTGGCGGGCCAGGTTTTCAATTACATCCACATTCTCGCAACCGCCGTAATAACGCCGCCCGGGGTACCCCTCGGCATACTTGTTGGTCAAAATGCTACCTTGGGCCTCCAATACGGCCTCACTGACCATATTCTCAGAAGCGATCATCTCCAGGGTATGCTCCTGACGCTCGGTTTCATCGTAAATAGCCTGGGCAACTTCGGGATCGGTTTCCCAAACGTGCTTTAACATAAGTTTAC
Organism: uncultured bacterium; assembly: GCA_900313515.1. Taxonomy (GTDB): domain Bacteria; phylum Vulcanimicrobiota; class Xenobia; order Xenobiales; family Xenobiaceae; genus Bruticola. The sequence continues at coordinate 2,576 of OMRK01000213.1, forward strand.
TCCTCACAATCAAAAATAAAAAATCCAACTGTTTATTGTAATTTGGCCGTTGTTCTCCTCCATTATCCAGCGGAGAGTTTCAAGACGTGCCTAGATTTCAACAATTACCCAACTTCAGCATGTACCGAAGCCGCAAATTCACCTCGAACGACTCTTCCTGGGCTCAACCTTAAAACATGCCCATTTGGCCCGGGCCGTACGTCCAGCCTAAACCTCGCCCTGATCTATCACTACAGCCTGCTCGCCTGATCCGGAGCTTAAGTAAGGCTTACCCACTTCCTGATCCACCCTTAAAGTACGCTCGATCGCCCCAGAGGCATATATCGAGCTTACACCTCCCCACCTGTTCTGCCGCCCTTACAGTAATTGCAGGCGCTTCGTATCTCCGCCCTCAAGGCCCAAAGGCAATCGCTCGACCTTAAAGAACCTGCAAAACTTCGTAACCAGCCTCAACTACGGCGGCTTTCAGAACTGCATCATCTACGTTGCTGCCAAGAGTAACAACAGCCTCACCCTTCTCATGGCTGACTTCGGCTTTCTCCACGCCCTCCAGCGCCTCCAGAGCCTTTCTCACGTGGGCCTCACAATGGGCACACATCATGCCGTTAATTTTGATGGTCTTTTGCATATCTATCCTTTCTGCCTCACTGAATAGTTCCGCTCCTCGCGTATTTTGGTCATTCTCCCCCTCTGTCCTGATATCCGCTAAAAATTCTGGCTTCAAATGGGCTATCCGAAGTGCTCCGAGGGCTTGACCTTCAACCGTTAAGTTTGAATCTAAACTGACCTTTTGAGCCTTATCTTGAAAGCGAGTTAAGCGCAAAGCGTTGCCTACTACAAATAAAGAGCTGCAACTCATAGCCAACGAAGCCAAAGCTGGAGTCAAATGCCAACCCCACAAGGGATAGAAAAGACCGGCGGCAATGGGAATGCCCAAACAGTTGTAGAAAAAGGCCCAAAAGAGGTTTTCCTTAATGTTAGCCACCACTGCCCGGCTGAGCCTTATGGCTGAAGCCACCGCGGTGATATCGTTTTTCATTAACACCACGTCGGCACTTTCTACGGCTATATCTGAACCAACTCTTATGGAGATGCCAACATCGGCCCGTTTTAGAGCTGGAGCATCATTTATGCCATCCCCCACCATGGCCACGGCCCCCACTTCGGCCTGGGTTTGGCGTACAAAGGCCTCCTTTTGAACAGGCAAAACCTCGGCCATCAGGACATTAACTCCAGCTTCCTGGGCAATAGACATGGCGGCGGCTTGGCGATCACCAGTTAAAAGAGCAGTCTTGAGGCCAAGTTTGTGTAGTTCACCAATAGCCTCCCGACTACTCGGGCGCAAGACATCCGCAAGGGCCAGAGCGCCGGCCCAAAACTTTGAGCTTTTCCTGAGCTTAACCTCAGCCGCAGAAACACCTGCGCCAACAATATCGCTTGCACGCGCGGAACTGCTCGCGCCCATTAAGTCGTCTGCACCACCTGGGCAGTCCACCGGCTCACAAACAAGGTTGCCGCCTGCATCACTGCTGCCCACGCTGTTCGGGATATCCACGGCCGCGTAGAGCACAGTACGGCCCCGCTTTTCCCACTCTTCAATAACATCGCGGGCCTGCCGCCATTCTTGAATATTGACACATCGCTCAAGTTCTATAAACTTGGCACTGCCCACCAGCCAGACTCGCCCCCCGATCTTACCCTTTGTTCCGAGCCCAACCAGCTCTTGAAAATCTTCCGCTAACGGCAACTTCAAGTGTCGTTCTTGAGCAGCCTTAACCACCGCCTGCGCCAAAGGATGACGACTCTGCGCCTCCAGGGCAGCCACCTGCGCTAAAAGCTCTTCCGAACCGAAAGCTGCTTTGGAGGTAACCACTACATCCGGGCTGGCTACTGCCTCTTGTTCAGCCCCCGGCTTCTGTCCAGCCCCGGCCACCGAGTCGACGCCCGCTTCTTGTCCAGCTCCCGCCGCCAGGTCAGCGCCCGTTCCATGTACCGCCTCCGCCACACGTTCCGCGCCCC
>OMRK01000212.1 GCA_900313515.1 uncultured bacterium
GTCGCCTCAAAGAAATATTTAACAGGAAGTCCCTTTGGTGAGGCATTTTTTTCGCACCACAGCAGTCTGGGAACAGAGCAACGGGAAAGGGTGGAAAAACTATTCGCTGAGCGTCAATATGCCATATGTTTTGCTACTTCTACTTTGGAAGTGGGCATCGATATTGGTGATGTCGATGCCGTGGCCTTGACCGCTCCTCCCGCTGATCTCAACTCTTTCTTACAGCGCATAGGACGCAGCGGTCGTCGTCACAATATACCATTTGTTTTAGGACTTTATGAAACTGAATTTGAACGCTACCAATATGAACATTTGATTCTGGCAGCTGTCGAGCGACGAAGGCTTAGTGATCATCCACCCTTTTTGAGCTCTGTCTTAATTCAGCAGAGCGTGTCTTTAGCTTGTCAGAATCCTAAACATTTTATCGACAGCCGCTCCCTGTACTCGCGTCTTCCCGCCTACTTAAGAGATGAACAACACTGCTGCCTGCAGGACTGCCAAAAAATTTTACAGAGTGCTTGTGAAGGAGGGTGGTTGGAAAGCTCCGGGCACACCCCCGAAACTTACGTATTATCCGCTAGAGCCTTGGAAGCTTTCGATAGGGGAGAGACACATCACAATATCACCAAAGTTGTTGGAGGACGGGCGCAAATTGCAGTTGTTGATAAGCTACAGGGACGCACTATAGGTGTTCTAAGCGGCAAGAGCAACTTTCTACCTGGTGATTGTTTCTATATCGGCGGTACAGGATATCGCGTGCTGGGAGAAGTCTCAGCTAATCAACTTTCGGTTGCCAGGGAGGAGCATCCCGATCCCCGTAGATTGCGCAGTTGCAATTTTGCCAGTTCTGGACTGCCTAAAAGCTCCGAGCCTTGGACGAGCGATTTCGCAAAATTCTTACAATTTCCGCCAGATTGTTCGGTTTGGGTACAGTGTGATACCCGGGAAATTATTTATTCTCATTTTATGGGAACGGTGGGAAGCATCTTCTTAAGATGTATCTGTACCGATGTTGGAATAGCGGATGTGAAGGTTAACGATTATGTGCTGGTCTGCTCACAGGAGCTGAAGTTACCTAGTTCCTGCTTCAACGGCGAAGCCCTCAAGGTTATTTTACGCCATAATGCTTCTCAACTGGCGGATAGGCTGGATCTTGGCCCTTGGAGCTCTTGTCTTTCAGATGAACTGTTGGAAAAGGAAGTTCTAAAATTGGCTTGGCATGTTAGGCTTTTAGAGCATTTGCAGCAGTTTAAAAATTTACAACAGGCCACTATTGAGCAAGCGCGACGGCTTTATCAGGCTGCAGCTTTGCTTTAGGTCATTATTTTGCCTTTTTTGACATCCATAGGCAAGGAATTTTGTCTAGGCGTAGAAATCCGGGCGAGCTTTCTCTCGGTTTACGAAGTTGTTTTTGGGAGTTGTTTATTTTTTAACATAAAAGATATTCACATTCTCCCGAAAGTTCATAGAATTTAGGTTAGATACAAGTAAGCATCGGAGGAATAGTCATGAACGCATTGCAGGGCCTCAACCCCTCATCCAGTATGTTTCAGAATCAGGCTATACAGAACCTGGGTCATATCGGCATGGGTACCGTAACAACCCAAAAAGAAGTTACTAAGCATGATGAAACCCAGGAGAATAGGCAGCTTAACGATCAGGTCGATGTGTCTTCTTTTAGCAACATGGAAGAAGTTTCGGCCGAAGATATGGTCGATAACGCTAGTCACGCCGGCGCTCTTGGTGAGATGAAAGACAAGTTCGACGATGATGACGACGACGACAGCATAAATGGCGGCAATTATTACCAGGATAACGAGGACTACGAGGGTCAGGGAGTTGACGGCCAGAACCGTTTGAGGAATATGCAGGACCTCGAGCCCAGCCAAGTCCAGCGCCTTAATGAAATGGACGATGATTTCTTGGCTGCTAAGAAGATCCTCAGCGATGTCCCGGCTCGTAGTTTGAAGCCCGCGGAAAATTATGTGGCCAGCATGGTGCAGGGTGAGCGTCCTGCCGACACTTTGGCTTCCTTAACTCCGGTGGAGGGCGTAAATCAAGTTGAGTTCACCCCTGCTGAGAGCATGGGTATTTTAGATATTCATGACAGTAAGAATGAGCCCATCGTTGCCGACCTCGAGGATGGTTTGGATCCTGAGCAGAAGCAAAATTTGGCGGCTGATTATATGAATGCGGCCATAAATTCTCTGCCAGATGATCGTAAGGCTATCGTTTCAGAACTGAAGAATGCTGTGGAAAACTGGGCCAATGCTAATGGCCAGGATCCCAAGGCCGCTTTTGCCGAGAAATTGCGTGATCTGGCTGCCGGTTGGGATGATGAGTCCTTAAATGCGGTGGCTCAAACTTATGTAGATGCCGATCGCGAGATCGCGGCATCAACGGCAGGTTGATTTGGTAAATAAGAATCGTAATTATTCTGGCCCACGCGCTGTGGGCCACAGTGGCGAGGATAAAACTGGCACGTCTCGCGGGCGTTCCCGTCAAGAAAGTTCTCCACGCAGGCGCGGTCGTTGCGGCGCCGAAGCGTCGGTAGAACGTGTTGGCGTTTCCGGAGGTCGCAGGGTTAGGCAGTTTCGTGTCAGTGGTCGCCATTACGCCGATATGCCTGGCATACGGCGCAACAAGCTCACTCCCAAGGCTGAGAAGAGTTACCGCTATTTGGTTTTTTGGAAGCCGTGCGGTGTAGATGTTCGGTTCACTGGTGAGCGCGAAGAGTCGGAACTAGATTATTATGTGAACACGCCTGATGTGCTTCCGGTTAACTTCCTGGATAAGGATGCGGAAGGCCTGATGATCTTGACCAGCGATCCTCGCTTTCGGGCCATGCTTACTAATCCGATCTGTGCCGAGCCGCGCACTTTCTTGGTTCAGACAGAGAATATCCCTTCCGAAGATGTTCTGGAAGCTTGGGAAGATGGGGTTGCCTTGGTTGAAGGTGGTCGGACTGAGCGTGTGGATGTGGAGCTAATTCCTGCCCCTAAATTGCCTAGGCGTAGCACCCCTATCCGTGAACGCAAGAGTATTCCTACGGCCTGGCTTGAGTTGCGTAGTATTTCTGGAGCTAGTCGTGGAGTGCGCCGAGTTTCGGCCGCTTTTGGCAATCCGGTTCTGCGTTTGGTGCTGTGGAGCTTCGGGCCTATTTCATTAACAGGCATGGTGGCCGGAGAGTGCCGCGATTTCCGTTATGAGGAGATGCGCTGGGTAGAGGCTCAACTGGAGAAGGCGGATGAGCCTCAAAAACAGTTGGTTTTGCGCCGTTTTGCCTCCAGGCATAGGTCCCGCGTTGCGCCGGAGCGTTCCTCTAGACAACGACGCCTTTCCAGACAGGCGAGTAGTGGTTTCGCTTATCGCCGTGGTGGTGAGGGTGAATATGAAGAGTCGGTGGTGCGTGAGTCTGGGCGGGCTCCCAAAGAGCCAAGGCGTGCAGAGCGCAGAACCGCTTCCGGGTATCGTTCGCGTGGATCGTCGTCTCGTTCTGGGAGCTATGGATCTCACAGTTCGGCCAGTCGGCGTTATGGGGCTGAGGCAACGCCCGTACGTGTGCGGCGGTCTTCTTACGGAGCTAGACACTCCTATGGAAGTGTCCGTGCTGAGAGTGGGTTCAATGATGATGGTCACTCGTTGGACGCTCATAGCGATTCGGCCTACTCGTACGAAAGGCTACGAGGCCATGTCAGTATGAGAGAACAGGTCGATTATGGCTATCCGCATGATTTTTATGGCCATCCCTAGGTAGGAAGTCGACCGTCGTGCGGCAGGCCGGGGTTGTGTGTATCTTGCTTCGTCTTGCGCAGATGGGGCAGGGTACGTTGTTTTTTGTTAGTGAATATTCTAGGGGGTGGTCGGACTGGAGTTAGGTCCGTGATTTTACAAAAGCCAGGTACAAGTTATGAGTTTTTTTGAAGAGTTTAAAACCTTTATCGCCCGTGGGAACGTGCTAGATATGTCGGTGGGTGTCATTGTTGGTGGTGCCTTTGGTAAGATTGTTACCTCTTTCACCAACGATCTGCTTATGCCGTTGTTGAGTCCTCTTATGGGCCACATCAATTTTGCCGACCTTCATTTCCCGCTTATCAACGATCCCTCCAAGTATTTCAGCGGCGATATCTTAGATAAGCAGCAGGCGCTTATGAATCTGTCTATGGAGGAAGTTAAGGCTAAGGGAATTCCCGTCATTGCCTACGGTAACTTCCTGCAGAACGTGGTGGATTTCTTAATTGTCGCCTTCTGTATCTTCCTGTTGGTGAAGGGCATAAATTCCATAGCGGCTAAAACTAAAAAGCCTGAACCTGAAGCAGCCCCCACCACTAAGGTTTGTCCCGAGTGTTTGAGCGAGATTCCCATCAAGGCCAAGCGCTGCAAGTTCTGCACCGCTGAACAGCCCAAAGAGGAAGAGAAAGCTTAAAAAACGCTTCTTGCCCCTTCCACTTTGAAAGGTGGAGGGGTTTTTTTTTGCTTTATTGCTGGTTTACTCTTTCGGTTTGACGCAGGAGGCGCTCGGAAAGAATGCGATAGCGTCGCAGGTTCAAGGTGAAAGCGCATCCTATAAGGATCATGCAGGCGCCTGCTGCGGTAAATGTTAGGGGAATACCTATGCGTTCGGCCAGATAACCGGAGAGCAGTGCACCGACGGGAGCCCCACCCATGAACATCATGGCGTGGAATGACATGACTCGACCGCGCAGGTAGTCGGGAACCAAGTTCTGGATAAGCGTATTAGAGGAAGCCATCTGGGCCATAAGGCAAAATCCAATGGGTACCATCAAGAGCATGGAAATCCAGCGAGTGGTGGAATTCCCGAAAAATATAAAACAGAAGCCGCATGTGGTCATAGCAAAGGCTATGAGCTTTTCCATGCCCTGAGCCTTCTTTCTGAGTGCCAGGAGCAAGGCTCCCACAAAGGCGCCTATTCCGGACATAGCCAGCAGGTACCCCATGGTGTTGGCTTGACCGTGGAGAATCTGCTTGGTGACTGCTGGCATAAGCACCACTTGGGGCGCGGCCAGCATGCTGACTGCACCCAACATTAAAAGGAGGGCTGTGGTCGGAAAGCTGTGGATAATGAAATTAAAGCCGTCTTTTAAGCCCTGGGTTGGGGTCTCAATGGTGCTCTTGCGGGAATGCGGGATAATTTTCATGGCTAAAAGACCGACTAGAACGGCTATATAGCTTAGTGAGTTGGCAGCAAAGCACCAGCCTTCACCTATCCAGTCGATAACTAGACCGGCTATGGCTGGGCCCACCAGACGGGCGCCGTTGAACATTGAAGAATTTAGGATTATGGCGTTGGAAAGATCCTCTTTGCCCACCAACTCAACGATGATCGATTGCCGGGCCGGTATGTCGAAGGCCTGTGTAATTCCTAGAGCCAGGGCAAATATGTAGAGGTGCCATACCTTTATGTAATCGGTGAGAGTGATGGTTGCTAGCAGACCAGCCAGTACCATACATGAAAACTGGGTTATTATTAATATTTTCCGCCTGTTGAAATGATCGGCAACTACTCCGCCCCAGAC
>OMRK01000211.1 GCA_900313515.1 uncultured bacterium
CTGTCCCACGGTTACTAATTTGAGTGATTACCAAGTTTCAAAGGTTTAAAAAAGCCCTTGCCCTTGATTAGGAGAGCAGGGGCTTTTCTCATAGATCGAGCAACCTAGCTAAAATGCTTGAGAGCTCGCCCCATGGCCATCATGGGGAAGTAGTGGCGGTACATGGCATAATTTAACATAAAGCCGCGACACAGTTCCTCGCCTTGATCTAAGACGTTTTCCTGTTTAATTTCGGTGCGGGCTCCAGCTCCGTAACCGGGGAAGCCAGTACCGGTATACTCTTTCTGCTCCCAGGTTCCGTTCTTTTGAGTGTTGATCAGATAATTTAAGCCGCGCATTATGGCTTTATCGTAAGCATGATTTCCCAAGGCTAAAAGCCCCATGAGAGCCCAACCCGTTTGGCTGGGAGTGGTTGGGCCGGTTCCCTTTAAAGAAGTATTCATGTAAGAAGCACAGGTCTCACCCCAGCCGCCATCTTCATGTTGACAGGATACCAGCCAGTCAGCCGCTTTTATGATCCAATCGGAATCCATATTTACATCTGCTGCTTTCAAGGCCGGCAAAACCAGACCGGTTCCATAAATGTAATTTACGCCCCAGCGACCGAACCAGCTGCCATCATCTTCCTGCTCACTGTGCAGGTAATCAACCGCCTGGCGTACGGTTAAGTTGTTGTGCATGTTCTGGCCGGCAGCCCCCATGGCTTCAATGACGTGGGCGGTGACGTCGGCAGAAGGTGGATCTAGCACCTCGCCAAAGTCGCAGAAGGGGATCTGGCATACTAAATCGCAGGTGTTGTCTTTATCGAAGGCGCCCCAAGCATGGTTAGCAGAACGCAGGGCTTTTAGCCAGTGGAAGCCGCGTTTTAAGGCTAAATCCAATTCTGTTAAATTGGGGGCGGCGGGACGGTAGCGCAGCAGGGCCAGCAGGGCTACAGCGCTGTCGTCTACATCGGGATAACAGTCGTTTTCGTATTCGAAGGCCCAGCCGCCGGGCTCGGTGTGGGGGCTGTTGACTTGCCAGTCACCGCCGCGGCTGATTTGCTCGTCCAAAGTGTAACGTAAGGCCTTCTGAACCATGGGATCGTGACCGTCCACACCGCAGTCGTTTAAGGCCACCAGACTTAGAACGGTGTCCCATACAGGTGAGGTACAGCATTGCAGATAGGTCCCGTGCTCGGTCTTAAAGGCCCAGGGCTCATTGAAGGCCTCCAAGCCAGATTTCATAACCGGGTGCTTCAAAGAATAGCCCTGAGTGTATAAACCTACCAGAGCGTAGATCCAGGGCGGCTGAATGCCGGCCCAACAACCGTCATCCTCTTGGCGCTCTATAACCCAGTGGGCACAGAGCTTGAGGGCTAGGTTGCGCAGGGGTTTGTAGGGAGCCTTGGAGGTGTAGGCACCCAAAATTTTATCGGCCCAGGCGAAGAAATGTCCCCAAGGGGTGGTGGGAGCGGGCAGGCTGTAATCCTGCAGACGGCGCCCCTGGGGGAAAAGTTCGTCGAGGCGTTTTTCGGGGGGAAGCTTCTTGACCGGGCGATTGGCCGATACTAGGCACAGGGACATAATGGTAGCTCGGCCCCAACTGGCAAACTTGTAAATGTTGATAGGAAACCAATTGGGTAAGAAAATAATTTCGGGTGGAAGGTTAGGACAAGCCTCCCAAGGCCACTCGCCTATAAGGGCTAGCCAGAAGCGGGTGAAGACTCGGATCTTTTTCAAGCCGCCCCGGGATAAGATCCACTGGCGAGCCGCTTGCATGTAAGGTGCATCGGCCGGATGACCAGCAATTTTAAGGGCAACATAACTTTCGACGGTGGCGTTGATATCGCCGTTAGGGGCACCGTAATAGACTCCCCAGGAGCCGTCCTGGCGCTGCTCATGCAGAATAGTCTTGACCACTTCCGCATACTTGGGATCGTCATCGATGCCCAAGAAATACATGGCTATAACCCACTCCGATTCAATGCAGGAATTGGTTTTCAAAAAACCGGCCCAATATCCGCGTTCGGTCTGATTGTGACGTAACCAGCCAACAGAATTATCTATGGCAATCCGAAGGGCAGAATTGAGCTGATCCCGCTCAGCGTCCGACAGGGAGTGCTTGAGATGGGATGAGAACGATTGGGCAGACCCCTGTGAGTGGGCCGATTCGGAGCTGGGAGCTTCAACAGGATGGGGCACGCCCATCCGATCGGCACTACATTGAGCTTGAGGCGCGTTACCGGGAGTGGTATTTATGGTCATTTAATGATTCTCTCCGTTTTGTTTGATCTTGTTTAAAATTTCCGCTTCCTCAGGATTCAGATTCTGTTGGATAAAAAAATCCTCAGCCCGTTTGGAAGAGGTCACTTGAAGCATTTTCAGGCGTCCGATAAAATCGAGCATAAAAGTTACTACAAATACTATGGCTAAAATGAAGATGGTATTCCACTGTTCCGTAATTGGCAACAGCTCAAATATCGTAGCTTCCTTTGACGCTTCGCTATACACACTGGCCGCCTGACTACCCAGCTTGTAAAACATGGTAGCCATAGCCAAGAGCGAGACAAGCCTTAAGGCACGGCAAATATACCAAAAGGTAAATTCTTTCGTATTGATACCGTTACGACGTTCTTTGGCGCGAAAATGAATGTCGCTTACCAACATGCAGGCAACTGTTATGAGCAGAGCTAATGGCAAAATATAGCGATATATGATTATGTAAGTCATGGAACACCTCGAATTGACATAAAAGAGGGAAGGAACGGGATTTAAAACGCAAATGACTTGGTTAAGTGTACGGGGCGGTATTCATCGAGTGAGCTGGGCTAGTGTCCGGTTGACTCGGTGCTGACTGACGGTCGTTCAGTTTTTGAGTCCCGTTACGCGGTAAATATACACGGGATCACTTCTATTGCTTATAAAGATACGGCGTACCGGCTGGCACGCCAGCTGTGGATCAAGGCTCTCACGCGAAATATATATTTCATTGGGCCGACAGTGTGAAAGCTTTTCTAGACGGCTAGCACCGGCTATCAGCTCTCTTAAATTATCGGCAGTTAAGGAAACGCGGAGCAGATTGGGATGGATCTTATAGGTGTATATACCGGCCGATAGCGGAGGGGTAACCGGCAGTTCGTAGTTTTTGTGCAATTGCTGCAGGCTAAGCCGAGTTTTTAACACCGATTGCACTGCTCTGAGCCCGGCATGCTCATCCAAGAAGACAGCTTTGGTGCCGTTACTATCGTTGACGAGAAATAGACCTGAATTAACCGAAATGGCATCCCGCATTGCTTTGAGGATATCATCAGCCAAGTTAATTAGGGTCAAAGGGGAACGCTCTCGGTAGAGTTCGGCTACAGGGACCATCAGGTGCATTACTAGAACAGTGGCCTCAGGCATGCGCTGAGGGTGAGCGGGTGAATCAAAGTAGCTCTTTAGAACCGGTGCCGGTTGGGGCTTGGGGAGTGGAGCGGAGGTTTCATCACGCGGGTTGGCAATAGCCTCATTGCCGACATTTAGCCGCGCAGGAGAGGGAGAAGCATCCAAGGCGGGGGGAATGTGCGCTAATCTCTGCGGTCGATTGGAATTGGGCCGGGGCGCTGGATACTGGGGGAATTGCTCAAGGGGTGAGTCTGCCTGAGGTTCTGTTTGCCCGGGCAGGGGAGGAGCATAAACAGGCTGAGGAGGAACGAGCTGAGGAGATTCCTTAGGTGAGGCGGGCAGGCGGACCGGAGGATTATCTTCAGAAGACAAAGGGAACAGAGGTGAGTCATCTTCCTTGCGCAGGTAGTGAACGGCTCCAACGCGCAAAAGCTTGATGATCTGGATGATCTTGTCTTTTAGAGCTAGAGCATTGGCTGGGCGGTATTCCGGGTTTTTGTTCATCAGCCACAGGATCAACGATTCAATTTCCAGAGGCACCTCCGGGTTGACTTCGCAAGGGCGA
>OMRK01000208.1 GCA_900313515.1 uncultured bacterium
CGGCTAGCCATAGCAGCCAGCGGCTTGGAGGCTTTAAAGACCTTAAAACCGTTGTTCTCGGCCACCTTCTCGTAGGTTTGGAAATAAGCTTCCAGCGTTTCCTCGTAAGGCAAGGTCCGGTTGACTACCACATAGAGTACACCACGCCAGCTCAGAGCCCGAGAGGCACTGGCTACGAACTCGCGGCCCAAGTTGATCACCCTGGTCTGCCCCTGGTGGAAGGGCGGATTCATCACGATAAAATCGTACTGCTCACTGGGAAGATCGCTTATAACATCGGCCCAGTTGTAGCCTATGGGGAAACCAGGCTTAACATCCTTAAACAGAAGCTTGGCAGCAGCCAAGGCCATGTATTCATCTTCAAAAAGATCGAGACGGGTAATTTTTTTGGCCGCCTGGGATTTCGATTCCAGCACAGCTTTGGCCAGATACCCGTTAGCACTGCCCAAATCGGCACCTACCCCCTCCAAATCGGCCTTGTCGCGCAGGTACTCTCCCAAAAGTCGGGAACCGCCGTCGGCCTTATTCCAACTAAAAATTCCCGGACGAGTTAACAAACCGCTATCCTCACAGAAACGGTATTTAAATCCTTCGTCCCATTCCTGTTCCAAGGCACGCTTGGAAGCATCGGCGGCAATGTCTGCGGGCTGAGGAATCTGTATGGCAAAAGTACGACAGTGGAACTTGGAAAGTTGAGCAGCAAGGGGAGCGAATTTAGCCATAGCCTTCTCGAAACTCCCCGCTCCTAAACTGTTGGCGATAGAAAATATCAACCAACCGCCAGGGCGCACCGAACGCAAAGCTCGCACAAAATTGACGTAATTTTCCGCCCTTGAGGAAGTACCCAGAATAATAGCAACATCGTAAAGCTCGGGCCGGTGGCAGGAACTGCTCGCCTGACCACCCTCCTTCCCCTGCTCATTGCCAGCCAGTACATCCTCATCCCAAGGTTGTTTTAGCACTATTTCAGGAGCGGGAACTTCCTCACCATACCCAGCCCAAAGCAGGCACTCCTTACCGTTACGGTGCAAACGATCCTTAGCCTTTAAGGCATGCTCTGCTAAAAAGTGATAGGCACGCGCCGAGCTCTGTTCACAGGTGAGCTTGCCAGAAGGAGAAAAGACAAACTTAGCCAGACCGGACTGGGGATCGGCGTAAAAAAGCTCGGGACTGTAGTGAGCCCGCAGGAAAAGCCAGTTTTCCTGTCCAGCCCAGAGTTCCCTATTCTCTTCCAAAAAGAGAGCTATGGACTTCAAGGCAGCTTCTTGTTCGGAGCTTACAGGTGCCTGGGCCTCTTGGAGCGCCTTCTTGCGGCGCTTCTCCTTAATGGCCAAGGCCTGGGCGGTCTCTCGATCCAGCGGCTCATCTCCAAAGAAATCATCAGCTTCAGAGCCCATGCCGCGCCTGCCGTAGGCCGAACGAGCGCCTTCTCCTCTGGTATCAAAACTACGGTCAGCACTCCTCCGCTTCCCGTAAAAACTACCGGAATCGCCAGACTTGGTTCCACCGAATTGGCCACGCCCTCGGCTTGAGCTACCATAACCACCTGAGCGTCCGTAACTGCCACCCCCGCTCTTGCCCTGTCCAAATTTCCGGCCGCTACTTGGGCCATGCCCACCACGCGAATTATCGAAATGTCTAAATGCCGACATAGAACTTGTTTCTCCCTAAATTTTTACTGTTGGCCCACTGCCACACTGCCACTAATCGGCCTAAGGATCCTGAAATTAGGCAACTATTTTTATTGCTGCCAATTTTTGAGATCGGCCCATTCTGCTTCAATCTATGTGCGTCCGCTTCCCCAAAGCCGATCAGCATCGGCGAGTATCTCCGCATCGGCAAACATTCAAAGCCTGCACAAGGCCCTTTCATGGCAGACCTTCTTCATACATAGCTACCGCTAGACCAATCCAGCTTACTCGGGGGAAGCTTACTACAAAGGGCGGGAAATTCCCTTAATATGCTCGCAAATGGACAAAAGCCTCAACTCGCAGCTCGACAGTTAGACCGTCGAAAAGCTCAAAATTCGGGCCAAGCGCAACTGACAAATAATGACTATCCGCCAAGCAAAATGCGATCAACAAGCAGGGCACAACAATTTTTAAGTTTCCTGGCAGGTTTTAGGACATAACCGCTCTAAGATTCGCGAATGATTAGTATGCAACGTGGCTTCAGAGGCAAGCTTTCCCAGTACCTTGACCTCAACAACACCATGGAAGTAAAAATGGCCATAGATGGGCCCAGTGTTTACGATTTCTGCTGCTTCGGGGTAAACGACCAAGAAAAATTGGCCGACGACCGTTACATGGTTTTTTATAACCAGGTTAATTCACCTAACGGCGAAATTAGCTACACAAGCCAGGGCAATGCTTCGGCCTCGTTTTCGATAAAGCTAACCTCTTTGCCCCCTTCCATTCAAAAGCTGGTTTTTACAGCCAGTATTGACGGCCAGGGTACCATGGGGCAAATTGCTTTCCATCGCTTGCAACTAAATCAAAATAGCAATACCATTTTGGATCTAAATATTGAGGGCCAGAAGTTTAAGGATGAAAGGGCCATCACTTCTGTTGAGATATATCTTAAAAGCGGAGAGTGGCGCATCTGTGCCGTAGCCAGCGGCTTTAACGGCGGCCTGTCCGCTCTACTAGCCCACTATGGCGGTGAAGAAATTGCCGATACCCCTGCCCCCCAGCCCATTCCCCAACCTCAGGCCTCCACTAGACCTCATCAACCGCCACAAACGCAGGCTCACCCCCTCA
>OMRK01000207.1 GCA_900313515.1 uncultured bacterium
GGTAAGCTCAAGGTTATACCGGAAAGATACTATGGAGGCGGCTTTAAGTTCGGTGATATTGGATTCCTGCAGTAAGCGGTCACTCATTTTCTGCGGCGTCCTCTTCGTTATTTTTATCGTCGGCTTCTTTGGCATCTTCCTCGGGTTTGTAATCGGGAATCTCTATCCCGCGCACATCCAACTGACCGGTAACGACGTCGGAAATTAGACTAGTACGATATTCTTTTAAAAGTTCTACTTCTCGCTCTATTTTAGCCCGAAGTTTCAAAAATTCTTTTTCCTTTTTCTCGATTACAGAAACTATAACTTTTTGCTCCTCGATTGGTGGGTATACCGTATAAACAGTATAAAAATTAATGTCAGATAAATTCTGTAACCCAACCGTCATTCCATTTGATTGGCCTGCATATACGCGACAATATACCGGAGTATGATATAAAGTTTCGTAATATTTTGATATCAACGGCCTCTTCGCTTCATAGACCCCGTAATGAAATGTCGCAATTCCTCTATAGTTTGAGGCAAAAAAAACACCTAAATGTGCTTTGAAGCGATTTAGTACCAAGTCGTTGGGTAAAACCAATTGCCAATTTTCATATGAAGCAGTATGTAAAGAACGTTCAGACATACTTTCGTAAGGAATAAGTCCATCTTTTTGAGACAAAGACAGCACAATTTCGTTTCCAGAGAACCTTCGATTCATAGACTGATATAGTCGATGATTTTGCAACACTGCCCAATTCTCTGGTATCTCACCTAAATACTCAATTCCGCTGTCTTTCTTTTTCACAGAATCATTGAGCCCGCCGTGGACTACAAGATCTAATAACGTCTGTTTTTGTTCCTCTAACAATTCGATCTCTCGCTGATATCCATAGATCAGTTTATCAATTCGAGAAATCTTCCAGTCCAGATAGCGCACAATCTGATCCTGCTCCCCACGGGGTGGAACAGGAACATAGATATTACGCATTTCATCCCATTTGGTAGTCCACAGATCCGAAACTAGCCCGTGGCCGTTGCGATAGAACTCTTCAGAAAAGCAGTAGCTACGAAGCAAATAATGGTAAAAGCGCCCATTTATATCATTATGCGGCTTAAGTACCGTAATTATTAATGACGCTGACCCATCATATTTTGATATTCCGCCAGCCCCTTTCCGGTCAGAGCGGCTATTAATGGCAAAATCGCCTCTACAAATCAACTTACGATTATCGCCATTGTCCGTTTTAACCGCCGTCTCCAATTGCGGTACAACTCCCATTTTACCAACAGAAAGCGGGGCATATTCTTTATCAGAGACCTTCTCATTGCGCTCTGAAAATACTTCTCTCATTTTTGTGGCGCGCCATGAAGCAGGAACAGAATCAAACCAAACAGCCTCTGGTGTTGAAATATACTGTTTGTATCTCACCTTAAGTCCCCCAAGATCTCATTTAAAAGACCGCTGGTCTCGGCTTCTATGGCGCGTATATCTGCGCCGATTTCCTCCAGCGTGCGCAACTGCACCGGTTGGTAGAAATATTTGGTAAACGACAACTCATAACCGATCTTTTCCGTACCGGGCTTAATGAAGGCCAGCGGCGCGTAGGGCTTCACTTCGTTCTCAATAAAAGCCTCAATGCCGCCTTCATAACTCAAAGGCACCTGTTCCTTATCGACATTGGGCTTAACCGGTTTGCCCTTGCTATCTACAATAGGCTTACCGTTTTCATCTAACTGCGGCGTATAAACCGACACTTCCCAATAACCAAACTCACTGTTGGGGAACACCTTGCTGTATTTGGGATCGGCGGCGTCAAAAGCCAGATAAAGATCCAGGATCTGCTTGCGAATCTCTTCGGTAACCTCGCAATTCTTCTCGCCTAAATTCTTGCGAAGCGTACTTTTAAACTGCGTGGCATCGAGCAGCTGCACTTTACCTTTGCGCCGGTCTTCCTTTTTGTTGGAAAGCACCCAAAGGAAAGTTCCTATGCCGGTGTTGTAGAACATCTTTTCCGGCAAGGCCACAATGCACTCCAGCAGATCCTGCTCGATAATATATTGTCTCAAATTGGACGGCCCCTGCCCGGCCTTTCCGGTGAACAATGATGATCCGTTGTGAACTTCAACAATGCGCGTTCCGAGTCTGGTATCACGCTTCATTTTGCTGATATTGTTGGCCAGAAATAGCATCTGCGGATCGCCGATATCGGGAATCAAGGAGAAATTCTGCCCCTTGTAACTCACCACAAAGCGACTATCGGTAATATCGTCCTTCTTGATATCGCCCCAGGCCTTAAGATCGGTCTTCCATGGAGTGCCAAAGGGTGGATTGGAAAGGCAAAAATCGAAAGTCTCCCCGAGAAAACCGTCGTTAGAAATAGTCGAACCAAAGAATATGTTGTTGGACTGACTGCCCTCGCCCTTAACTAACATGTCGCTCTTGGCAATGGCATAAGTCTCGTCGGCATTCTCCTGACCGTACAGGTGGATAGACACTTTTTTGCCATATTCTCGGGCTATATCTCGAATCCGCTGCTCGGCCACCGTAAGCATGCCACCAGTTCCGCAAGCTCCATCATAAATGCGATAAGTTGTATTCTGGAGCTCCTCCCTGACCGGCACAAAGGCCAGATCTGTAATTAGTTCCACAATGTCGCGAGGTGTGAAATGGCGTCCGGCGTCGGTTATATTCGTTTCCTCGTTGAACTTGCGAATTACTTCCTCAAATACCGTTCCCATAGTGTGATTATCCAGCGCAGGAAGTGTAACTCCGGCCGCATTGGTCACCGGACGAGAGGAAAGGTTGACGGAAGGATCGGTAAATTTGCTGATCAGAAGACCTAGAATATCATGATCAGAAAGCTTATCGATCTGATTCCGGAACTCAAACTTTTTGATAATATCCTGCACATTCTTAGAAAAACCGTCTAAGTAGAGTATAAAGTCGGCTTTGAGCTGCTGCTGATTGGTCCGGGACTTTAGATCCGAAAGGATGTAGGGCGAACTGTTGCAGAAGGCCTCTCCAGCAACAGAGCAGAGAGCCTCATCCTGATCGATAATACCGGCTGCGTCAAGCTCCTGCTTCAAGGCCAGAACAGCTTGCTTGGTGGGCTCTAAAACCGCATCAAAACGGCGCAAAACAATCATAGGCAGGATAATCTTCCTGTAATCGCCTACATCGTAAACATCGACCAAACAGTCGTTGGCAATACCGAAAATAAAGGACACCAATTGTCCGAAATTAGCTTTTTCTGTCACTTTTTAATCCCTACGGTAGCATGTGATAATGCCCCCAAAAAAAAACGACCCCAAGCGCTCACCTCTAGGCGTAGTGCCAAAATGAAAAAACACGTGCCTACAAGGCAAAGCAAAACAATTAGGTTCAATATTACACCTAATGAAAGGAAAATCCTACATTTACCAGCTAAAAGCAGAAGGCCATTCATATTTCTGTAAAAAATCGATAATAACTTGGCAAAGATATGATCGGCAAATAGTTAACAGCCAGCCCTTATGCTTGGAATATGCAGAGGCAACAATTGCTGCGTAGCTCTTACTTCCACAGCCTCTGCAAAATCAAACTAACCAGGGGGATGTTAACATGTCTATTCTTTCATCATTATCCAGCGTGGCCAGCCTAGCCCAAATGCAGGCAAACGATGTGCAGAATGCTCAAACTATTTACACTGAAATGCAAGCCCAGGCTCAAAAAAGCGAAATGGGGCGCTGGAAAATTTTGAGCGATACCCAAACTAAGATCTTCGAAATGCAACAAGAGGCCACGGTCAATAAGGCAAAATCTCAAGATAAAATGTTCAACAAATGGGATGAGTACATACGCGGCTAGCTGGTGATTCTGTTTATTTTTAGGGGGGGAAGT
The DNA here is from genome assembly GCA_900313515.1 of uncultured bacterium. GTDB lineage: Bacteria > Vulcanimicrobiota > Xenobia > Xenobiales > Xenobiaceae > Bruticola. Next base: position 3,866 of record OMRK01000207.1, read on the forward strand.
AAATGTTCCGGGGGGGGACATTTGCCTAAAGCATACTGAGGCGCCATTAACGGGGGGGAGGGAAGACAAATGTTAGGGGGGCATTTGTATTCGAAAAGACTACGGTTCCAACTGTACGCAGAAAAAGACAAACGTTCAGGGGGGGGGACGTTTGCTTTCAACAAGATCACGGTTCAGCCTACGCGCGGCGCTATAGCGAACGTTCAGGGGGGGAACGTCCGTTATAGCAGCCACTGAATTACTGCAACCTAGCGCTTTGGCTTCCACATTTTTACCACTTTACTACATAAACACATGCTATTCAAAAAAATTTAGGAGGTAATCATGACCATTGCTACCCAAATTTTACCGGCCTCACAGCCTTCAGCCATGTCACAGCAACGTCCACTGCCAGACTCCCAGCCAGCCTCAACAGCCCAAAACACTACTGATACTTTCACGCTCAGCTCAGAATCTCGTACAAAGGACCAAGCAACTTCCAAAAACGGCATGCTTCTGCCCACTTCCGAAGCGACTTCACAACCAAACCTTGCCGCAAATACTACTGCAACAACTCCAAAGAGTGAAGATACTACAGATAATGGCAAAGCCTCACAAATTGAGGTAGCTCAAGCCCCCAAGCAAGCAACAAATAAGACTGATACTACAGAAACGAATGAAAAATTCTCTACAGAAATAGATAAACCTCAAAATAGCGCCCCCCCCGGCCAGGATGAAGCAGCGCCTTTATTTATTCTGCAGCTGGGCACAGCTGAAGTTGAATATACACAGGTGCCCCCTCCCAGCACGACTGAAGCCGAAAACAGCCATCCCCACTCTCTCAACCCAGTGCCAAACGGACAAACGATTCCAGCGCAAGTAAACAGCCAGCGGCTACATTACGCAGATTTCCTCTTTGCTGGCTCTATGCCGAAGTCAAGTTACCTGCGAGCTGCAGAAGCCAAAAAGCAACCAGAGCCAGCTCCTGTGCACAGCCCGGCTGAAGATGCCGCCCTGAAAAAAGAAAAGGCTCAGCAAGAGCGCCTGAGAATTGAAACCATTTATGAACGCATGCGAGTGGAGCGTAAATTACATGAGGCCAAACGGCTGGCCATCATAGCCGATCTGCAAACGGAGCTCCAACGCATCTGGCGAGAAGTTATACTACGCCGTCAAAAAGCCGAGGATGACTACCATAAAAGTTGGCAAAAAGTGTTTTTAGGTGTCAGCTAGAACAGTACCTGCCGCCATTTTGACTGCAAGCCTTATTAAACACTTTCCACTACTAAAAGACGGGGAGATTCTTGATAAATTTGCCGCATAGGTTTTCCCCTATCGCCAAAATAGTCTTATTCTCGGAGCAAATTTGCTAAAGGCCCACCAAATAATCAAAAAAAACGACAAGCTATTCTCCGAACTACATCCTAAATTTTGATCTTACTGGCATGAAATTCACAAATAAGCAACATGACTATCTTTATTTAAACCCATTGTATGCCTATAATCAAGATCCGGGGGAGTCTCTAAGAATACGTCAGCTGGAGAGCTCCAGCTTTTAGCCTTATGAGGAGGCCTATCATAAATGGGTATTAGTAGTGTCGGTGGTGGTTTTGATAGCAGCGCAGCATCGTTTAGCAGAGCCGTTCAAAATGCGAATACCAGCGGAGCCGCTGGCAGAATGAATGCTACTGCCAACGGGGTTCAGTCTGCCCAGGAGCATGAGGATAGTTCCGCGTCGATACTTGATGCCAGCGATACTTTTACCTTCACCCAGAGTGCTGAGGATAGCCAAGAGAACGCCATCCACTCAGGTTTTGTGAGGAATAGGGCTGCCAACGAGACCGACGAGACTGGAGCGACCGATGAAAC
>OMRK01000203.1 GCA_900313515.1 uncultured bacterium
GCGTTGCTGTTGGGTACGGTTGCTGGAGTGTTGGGTACTTGTGAACCGGTACAGGCCGAAGGTGGAGACTCTACTTTGTTGTACTCCCAATACCATGCTTACGATGAACTGGGCGTTCAGGTGCTTAAGCGTGGTAGTGCCCATGATGTGACGGCAGCCTTGGCTGATCCTACAGTGCAAATTCTTATCATCCAAATTCCTTTTGAAAGTTTTGATCCAGCCTGCTGCGCCGATATCTTGAAATGGGTGCGGGCTGGCCATACCCTTTGGTTTTACGATTCACGCTATGCCCCTTATTTTGGCATGAAAAACTATGCCCTCTCGGCCAAGCAGTTCAAGGGGCGTCCGGAAAAGGGGCCGATAGGTGACGTTGAGTACAAGGGCATGGCCTGCGGCGTTCTTACCTTTAGTAAACATGCTTCCATGGCCGGCGTGGGGCAATGTGTGATCTTTCTTCCCCTCATAGGTGAGGATACTTACAGCGCGGTTGCCGTAGATGGTGATACCGTCCCACTTCTGCAGTTTGCCGCTAATTCGCCGGCCTTGGCCGCACTGCGCCGTGATGGGCGTGGACTTATCCTTTTTAAGCCGCTGCTCTGGCCTGATTCTCTTTCCGGCAAGCGTTTTCAAAATAATTTGCTGGAGTACTCGGCCGGTTTCGGTGTGCCCGGTATAGGTGGTGAAGGGCGAATAGGTGAAAATATCGGTCCCGATGCGCCCTACGTTGAGGCGGAAGGGGTGGTCTATGCCGCCGATAAGTCTGAAACCTTAAGGCAAGGAGCAGAACCCGGAAATTTGGAGGTAGCTTCCAACGCAAGAGCTGAAAATAGTGCAGAGGTTGATAGTGAGGCCGTTAGGATAGTGAGACAGACCCGTCCGGTGGTGGCTAAGCCCTTAGATGGTGATACTTCCCGCGTGCCCGTTGTGGTTCTCTCCAATGAGCCCGACGCAAAGCCAAACGCAGGTAAGGATAGGGTTAGGCCGTCCGGTCGCTCGAGAGCAGAAGTTGAGAGCTGGCAGGGAAGGGGAAAGCAGGAAGCCGAAGGAGTTGGCTCGGGATACGGTGGTGCTGAGTATGATCAACGTTTCGAGGGAGAGCGGAGCGAAACGGATAAGGGTGGAGTGGCTTCCAGTATCAATCCTGGGCATGTAGACCAGGAAGCTAGTAGCAAAGCTAAAGTCAAGGTCGGTTCTGAAGGTGCGCGAGTGAATGAAAAAGATCTGGTTGATGTTGTCACCTTGAACAACGGTGAGGTCTTTTTGGGAACATGTCGCGATAATGCAATAAGTCTGGAAACCACCTCTGAGAGTTTCACGGTTGCTCCCCGTGAGCTTAAAAGCTTGGTTTTTACCAACGATAGTTGGAGCTTGGATAAGTGTGAGACCCAGGAGGGGCGCCGTGTTTCTGGTTATATGATAACAGAACAATTTCATTTCTCTAACGGAGGGGGAAACCGCACCTTTAAGAAAAGCGAAATCAAGAATATTCGCTTTAATGTGCCGTTGAGCCAGGTTAAACACTAGTTTTCAGGAGATACGAACGATATGTCTAATGAACCGCCCAAGGATGATATTACCATAGAAGAATTTCTCAAGCATTTGGAGCAGCTTGTAACCGGGAAACCTGAAGGCTCCTCGGACGAATCCAAAGCTAGCAATAGTTCAGGCAGCAGTGCTAACCTTAAGGACTTACTGGCCGAATTCCGCTTAAAAGATAAGGAGTTCGTCGATCTGTTGAACAAAAAGCTAAAGGATTACGAAGAGATACGTCCAGCTCTTAATGCTCTTGCCGATGAGTTCTCCAAAATTATAACTAGTTCTCTGGGTTCAGATGCGGAAGAGCCTAAAGTTGAAGCCGAAAAATCCGACACCTTTGTTCCACAATTTATTTTTGGCGATGAACTTGCCAAACTGCGGGATCAGAGAGCCAAAGAAGAGGCCAAAAACCAAGAGGTAGTGAGGCAGGCAGTGGAGGCTAAATTGCAGGCTCAGCGTGAGGCTGTTGAGGCCTGCAATGGTGGTGCCGGTGTAGATGAGGGCTCAGAATCTGCACAAACTGAACCGGACAACGATGAAGCAGTTGAGAGCGAAGTTGAATATAAACAAGATGATACTGCTATTTTAGTTCCTATTGATGAAGAGAAATATCCACCCGAGCGTCTTTTCAGCGATGATGATCCTTTCTCTGAAAATGAGGACGAAAAACGAGAGACGCTGGATCTCACAAAGGTGATGACGCCGGGTCAGGTGGTTGAGGCCCTAGATCGCTATATTGTTGGCCAAGATAAGGCCAAGCGGGCTGTGGCTATTGCCTTAAGGAATAGGTATCGCCGGGAAAAGTTGGGGGCGGAGATGCGCGAGGAGATTATCCCCAAAAATATCCTTATGGTTGGACCTACCGGCGTGGGCAAAACGGAAATTGCCAGGCGCTTGGCTAAGTTGGTGGGAGCTCCATTTATGAAAGTGGAGGCCACCAAATACACGGAAGTGGGATACGTGGGGCGCGATGTCGAGTCTATGATTCGTGAATTGGCCATTGTGGGAGCCCGCATGGTTGAGCGCGAAAATATGATTAAGGTTAGGAAGGAAGCTAGGCGAGCGGCCATTGAGCGTCTGCTTGATGCCATGCAGGGCCGGGAGGAAGATGAAGAGCGTGATTCCGGTGCGCTGGGTAGTTTGTTCGGTGGTTGGGGGAGCCGCAAGAGTGGGAAGAAGGAAAAAAATACCCATCCGCACGAGGAGACTTATGAACGCTCCCTTTTGAGGAGGGAGCTGTTCGGGGGTAAATTGGACGACAAGATTATTACCCTGAACTTGGAAGATGAACACAGCCAGGAAATTCAGGTGATGGCTGGTGGTATCGACGAAGTGGGGGTGAATATTCAGGACGTTTTCGGAGGTATTCTGCCCAAAAAGCGTACCAAGCACAAACTTTCAATTCGGCGGGCTTTTCAGGTGCTTGTTCTGGAAGAGTCTAAAAAGATGATCGACCCTGAAGAGGTAAAGCGGGCCGCTGTCGATTTGGTAGAAAATCAGGGTATCCTCTTCTTAGATGAGCTGGATAAGGTGGCTGGCAAAGAGGGTGGCCATGGCCCGGATGTTTCCCGTGAGGGCGTTCAGCGAGATATTCTGCCTATAGTGGAGGGCTGCTCGGTCAATACCAAGATAGGTCAGGTGCGCACCGATCACATCCTCTTTATTGCTGCAGGTGCCTTTCATGAGACTAAGCCTTCCGATTTAATTCCGGAGCTGCAGGGGCGCTTCCCTATCCGGGTAGCCTTAGAAAGTTTAAAAGAAGAAGACTTCAAGCGCATTCTTACCGAACCGGAGAATTCGCTCACCCGTCAGTACAGGGAGCTTTTGGCTACCGAAGGGGTTGAGGTGGAATTCAGCGACGACGGTCTGGCTGAGCTGGCTAGTATGGCCTGCCAAGTCAACGAGCAGACCGAGAATATCGGTGCCCGTCGTCTGCACACCATGTTAGAGCGTGTGCTGGAGCGCATCTCCTTCGAGGCCCCCGAAATGAAAGGGCAGAAGGTTGTTATAGATCGCGAGTATGTGCTCAATGAATTGAAGGATATTTGCGCCAGCCGCGATTTGTCCAGGTTTATTTTGTAGTAGCCGCTCAGGGGAGGGAGTTGGTGCGTATTGACTGGAAGAGGGGACCTTCTGGTCTGTGCGCCGCGGCCTTAAAGGGGGCGGTGCGGGTGGTATATGGGCAATTTTTCCCTAAATTTGCAGGATGACAGTGCTCTAAAAAAGGTTTTAGAAACTGGAGAGTACGATAAGGAACTGGCTGAAATAGCGCTGGAAATACGTCGCCATTATTACGGTGATGCCGTTTACATGCGTGGTCTGATCGAGTTCTCCAGCTACTGCCGCTGCAATTGCTATTACTGTGGTCTGCGCCGCGATAATACGGGGCTGGAGCGTTACCGTTTAACTCGAGAAGAAATCTTGGCTTGCTGCCAGGAAGGCTGGGAACTGGGCTTTCGTACCTTTGTGCTGCAGAGCGGGGAAGATCCGCAATTTACCGATGCTATTATGGCAGAGATAGTGGCCGCCATTCATGAACGATTTCCCGACTGTGCAGTTACCCTTTCCATAGGCGAGCGTTCCAAGGAGAGCTACCGAAAGTTCTTTCAAGTCGGAGCCCGGCGCTATCTACTTCGCCACGAAGCGGCTTCCACTGAGCTTTATGCTAAGCTGCACCCTGCCACTATGTCTTGTGCGCATCGCAGACAGTGTTTGTTCGATTTAAAAGAGCTGGGTTACCAGGTGGGGGCTGGCTTTATGGTGGGAGCGCCCTTTCAGACCACAGAAAACATCATAGAGGATCTGCGCTTTATGCAGACCTTGAAGCCGGATATGATTGGTATTGGACCTTTTATTCACCAGAGCAGTACGCCTTTGGCTACCTGCGCCAATGGTTCGGTGGAGCTTACCCTGCGCCTGATTTCTATTATGCGTATTCTATTTCCTTACGCTCTCATTCCGGCCACTACCGCTTTGGGCACGATTCGGCCTGGCGGGCGCGAACTGGGATTGAAGGCCGGCGCCAATGTGGTTATGCCCAACCTTTCGCCTGTGCGTGTGCGCGGTCAATATGCCATTTACGATGATAAGCTTTCCACCGGCTTGGAAGCTGCTCAAGGGCTGGAAGCTTTACGACAAAGTGTTGCTGCCTGCGGTTTTCGTTTGGTAAGCGATCGTGGTGATGTAGCTAAACACTGAAATTACAGCCTCCCATTGACCAATTTCGTTTAAAAATGCTCAAAAAAAGAATGACCTCAAGAAGGCCATTCTTTACTCCGCGCTTTAAGCTGCGGGCCAGAGGGTACAGGACGTGCGCCCCTAGAACCAGCTCCTACAATCTGCGCAGGTATTCGCCGCTGCGGGTGTCAATCTGGATCTTGGTGCCTATTTCCACAAAGAGAGGAACGTTCACCGTTGCGCCAGTCTCAACTGTAGCCGGCTTGACCGCACCGGTGGCTGTGTCGCCCTTAAAGCCGGGCTCAGTCTGGGTAACGACCAACTCTACAAAGTTTGGAACCTCTATACCGATCGGCACATCGTTATGAATGGCAATGTCTACTTCCATGCCATCTTTAAGCCACTGCTTCTGAGTTCCCAGGAGATCTACGTTCACAGGAATATCCTCATAGCTCTCCAAATCCATGAAATGATAGGTATCGTCATCGGCGTAAGTGAACTGAGCCTTGCGGTGATCGATATGGGCTCGCATAATTTTCTCGCCGCCGCGGAACGTTTTCTCGATAACGTAACCAGTCTTGACGTTCTTTATCTTGGAACGGACAAAAGCGGCACCCTTGCCGGGCTTCACATGCAAGAATTCAACTATTTGATAAAGATCGCCGTCTATTTCGACAGTCAGGCCGGTACGAAAATCGTTTACCGAGATCATAAGGTTCCTCCACGAAAAGTTTTAAATTACAAAAAACACCCCCCCCTTTCGGATTAGGCGGCAACATACCTGCTTTCTCTCGCCTTTTTTCCGAATTTAGCTGGACAACATCGCTAGCAGGCTAAGTTAGTTTAGTCGCTCAGTGCCTGCCATCGTCGTACAGGCTTGGGTCTGAGTTAAATTCGCTCGGAAAATCACCCTCATCGGAAACGGTGACTCGCCGTCGCTCAACACTGCTACGAGGTTTCTTGGCAGCCTCTTCGCGCCGTTTAGCTTCTTCTTGTCTGGCTCGTTCTTCGGCTTCCTTCTGCTTTTTGATTTTTTCCTGGTGACGCTTTTGAAGGATGCCCTCCGCCTCTTTTAACTTGGCTTCCTTTTCTGCTTCTAGTTCTTGGGCCGCGGTGCGGTCATTCTCGTTTATCAGGCGGGGCACTAGGATATCGATAATTCCAGTGGCGGAATTCTCCTCTACACGGAACCCCAGGCGTTTAGCCAAAAGACCCACTGGCACCCAAGGCTCTTCCTCGTACCAGATATAGGGCACAGGGAATACTAAACCGTCGTATTCTGCCTCAAAAACCTTTGCTGAAGGCTCAACATTTTGCACGGGCTGTTCCACCGTTTCGGATGGCACAGCGGGTTCAACGGAACCTTTCTGGTGATTGGCCTCGGACGTTGCCGAAATATTTCGCAGATATTGGGGAACGGCGTTGAGCAGATCGTTTTGGGGAACCTGTTCGTTTTTGCGTTTAGCAGGTTCAAAACTCAACACTATCCGCCCCTGCGTGGTCAACTGTCCACGCACCCGCAGGGCTCGAGTGTAAGCAGTCAGGGGCGCATAAGGCTCTGAGTCTACATAGATAATCTGCTCGAAGGGGCGATTACGCACGTAGATATCCTCTGCCTGCGCCCAATCGGCTCCTCCCCACAGCAACGAAGCCGCGGTTAGC
>OMRK01000201.1 GCA_900313515.1 uncultured bacterium
CACTTTCAAGAGCGCGTTGCCAGCGACCTGGATACTTTAGCCCAGGTAGGTATAGGCCAAAAGATGCTCTCCAGTATCGAAGCCACAGGCTATGAGGTAACAATAAAGGAAACAACCAACAACGGCAATTCCTGCAATTCCGGCAAGGATGGTCACTTAAAAGATACCGTATTGAAAACGCCTGGTCCGGGAAGCTCGTCTACCGTATCCTACAACCGTGGATCTTTGAAAATTGCCGGTCGTCCCGATGCTTGGACGGAAAGACCGCCGGTTGTGGGCTTGTTCCATGAACTCTCTCACTCCTACAACGCGGCTACAGGAACCATGGATTACGGTTGTTACAGGTACGATGGAACCGTAGCCGATGACCATTTAGGCTTAGTGGGGGCAGAATATCAAGCCGTAGGCTTAGAGCACCCTCTGATCAATTCTAATCCTGAAGGCCTTAATGAAAATGGAATGCGCGAGCTTCTAGGGATAGAAAAGCGCAGCTATTATTAGAGTAGTTGGAACTTTGGACTAGCCAAGAGTCCTCACGCTCTCCTCTCCCCGCAACGTATTACCCGCCTTAGCCCAGTTCAAGGTGGCTGTTTCCCTGTTCAGTTATTGAAACGCAGTATTTATGCACAATAATGTAACTACAAATCATTGAAAGGAGATTGATGTGGCAAATTTACAAGTCAAATTGAACGATGATTTAAAAGCTGAGGCCGATATGTTGTTTGCTAGTCTTGGCCTGGATACTTCGACGGCAGTACGCATATTTTTGACAGTAGCAGTTTAAAATGGAGGACTCCCTTTTAAAGTTTGTCATAAGTCGTTATCAAAAAATATGGATCGGGCCATCTATGAGAGCAGAAATAGGATCAATTTGCATGGTCCATACAATACAGCCGAAGGGGCCGTTGCCTCCATGCTCGAGGATTAAATAGTGTATAAAATTGAGTTCACCAGAGAGATGAAGCGCAACGCAAAGCTTATGCAAAAAAGAGGCAAGGATATGTCAAAATTGACACACACTCTTCAAATGCTTGCTTCAGGGGAACCAATACCTCCAAAGCATCAAGATCACCAGCTTGTGGTTAGTTTTAAAGACTTTAGAGAGTGTCACATAGCACCAGATTGGCTACTCATATACAAAATACACAACGATGTTTTGATTCTTACTGCCACAGAAACTGGAACACATTCCGATTTGTTTGGGAAATAGATTCGCGCGAAGACACCTGAAACAGGCCAGCATACGCAAACCTCGGCCGCGCTCGGTCCCTCAGGACTTTTCGCGGTCGAGGTTCTACGTTTTTTCACAAACTCAAAACAAATCCGTTAACAATGTTAGCAAGCCAACTCCGCCTCCAGGCACGGGAGGTGGTGCGCAGTCTACTCTTCGTTACGGCTACGCCTTAAAAGCAGGGGAGCCTGCGGCGTCAAGGGCGTCAAAGGCCCTTCCAATCCCTCGTCGTTGGGAGCAGCCACCTCTGGCACCGATTCCTGCGGCACCGGCGCCTGACGCACAGCCCTGTTGGGCAGGAGCGGATGCGGCTTAACCTCTACATTGCGCTGCTCAGAAACAGCCACGCCCTCATCCGCACCCTTGGGAGCGCGTGCTGTCTGCCGCCTTTCGTTCTCAATCGAACGCCCAGGCAGACCGGGCATAGCACTTCCGGGACGAGCCGGCGGCTGACCGAATACCCGCCCTGACGGTTGCACCCTAGAACGCGGCGGTGCATCCTTGTGCAAAGGCGAATCATCTCTGCCAGGAACAGCCCCAGATCTAAAGGAAGAGGCCTGCGTCGGTTCACCGGAGGAAGACTTGCGCAAACTGCCACCGGCCGCCGGTCCAGGCTTAGTAGGCCGCGGGAAATCGCCCATAGAAGTGGCATCGGGAAGTGTCGGTTTAGGCTCTGACATGGGCCGCCGAGATTTTGCTCCACCACCCATCACACTAGGTTTAAAACCACTGTGCACCGAAGCCGCCGGCTTAACTGCACTGTTTTCTGCGCTGGCAGTTACAGCTGGCTGGGTGCCGACAGAGGCCGCAACTCTGCTTAAGGCCGGGGAAGTAGCCGAGGCAGCAGAACGACTGAAACTGCTGGAGGTTTCGGTTAAATTTATGGGACGGATATTGGGAGTGTAATCCTCTTCTGAGCCACCGGAGGCGGTTGCTTGATTGCTAGAAGCGTTTCCAGAAGATTGTAAACCGGCTGTGGCTGACACGGTTGCCTGAACTAGTTGCACGGGTTGAACAG
>OMRK01000200.1 GCA_900313515.1 uncultured bacterium
TCGGATAGGAATAGAAACGGAGAGGCCAGCTCCCGCCGCAATCGTGATTCGTATCGTGATCGCAACAACGATTCTGTGCGTAGTCGCGGTGATAGGAAACGCCACGATTCCCATCGGTATGGTGATAGGAGCCGTCGCTCCCATCATAGCATTGTAAATGTACTCGATGGTAATCGGGACCGAGTTGATAACGGCAGGCGGAATCGTGATAATTCCCGCCGCAGTTATGATAGGCGTGACAATTTTCGCAGCGATTCCAGATGGGGCAGGCGTTCCGACCGCAACTCTGGCTGGCGTTACAATTCTCGCCGCGAATCTCGGTGGGGTGATAATAACTACGGCGGTATCTCCGATTGGCGCGATGAACATCCAAGCGGTGCCAGGAAGCGCGACTTATCCAGGCGTGTTCGATACAATGATAATCGATCCGACCGCAACGATAGGAGTCGGGGTAGGCATAGAGACAGGAATAGAAACGACGGCAGGCGCGGTGACGCCTACTTCGAGAAATAACTTCATACTTTAGGTGTGGAGGGGGGCAGACAAAATTCTGGACCGGTTAATCCGTTAATCCGAAGTCTCGTCCGTGCATCTTGGGTGCGTTTAAGCTGAGCGCAGAAGGGTTGGAATCCTTTCTGCGCTACAGTTTTTTTAAGCGGCGTAACCAGGACGCCTGTCGGGGAGTGGGAAGATCCTTAGAATCGATAGGCTCTTGGGGGAAGAACTTGCGGATGACTTTAACTATAGCCAGCCGATCGTGTACGGCTAGTAGGTCGAAGACGGGCCGGGGCAGGCCATATAAGGAACCGGCAAAATCTATGATATAGAGCTGTCCATTCTTCCATAGCAGGTTTGTCTCGCGACCGTAATCACCGTTAGAATCGTGGCCTATGTCGAAATGAATAACACCGCGGGCATGAATGGCGCTGATAAGGTTGCGTAGTTGGTCTAGAGCCTCGGGAGGTAGTTCCCCGGGCTCTATAGACTTTAGATCGCGCCCGCCTTCCAAATAATCCATGCACAGAAGCGAAGATGAGGGCATTGACACGTTCTGCACTATACCGGGCAAGCCTCGGAGACGGCGGTAAATGTTGTACTCTCTGCGCAAAAGCCAATTGCCCAAGGTATGGCGGTATAGAAAGCTACAGTCGAGAAAATCCTTAGAAACTAGGCCGCAGCCTAATTGGCGCAGAGTTGCTCTGGGAGGTTCCACTCCTCGCAGTAGCTTGACTGTATGTTCATTTAGATAATCTTTGAGTTGTGATGCGGAGAAACTGCGGATTCCTGAAGGAAAGCAAGGTAAAGATGTAGCGGAGGCTGACACCGTAGGTCTCTTTAGATTCTGTGCATATACGAAAAAAGCTCAGAGCGCTGCATGCGTATGCTTATGCCCAACTGGCTGGCTTCTTCGCGGATATCGTGACGCAATGTCTCCAAATCGGGGCTGGCCGTTATGAGATAGTGGGCAAAGATCAAAACGGCAAAGCTTCGATCAGTGTGCAGAGAATGCTCTATCTCCACTACTTCTATGGAGTAGTGACGCAACATTTCCGTAATTTTTTTGGTCAGCCTATTCTCGTATTCTTCCTCTGATTCGTTGGCACTGGCACTGGCGGCACTGCCCTTTGTGTTAAGGGAAGCATAAGCGGCTATGATCAGCTTGCAAACTGATCCTGGCACAAGTTCTTGAATATGTAACGGCTCGTTATCGGCAGCATCTTTTTTTGTCATACACTTTACACTCTTGAAAATTGTCAGTTGAGCAATATTACGATTCCTTATTTTCAAAGTTATGCTTTCTGAACAGACTATAAAACCGCTGGAAGCTGCACCCAGAATATATTAGTGCACAGGCCAGCCCAAAGTTATATAATTCTTCAAACAGAACCCTGAAGCAAGGGGGTAGCTTCAAGAAGGGCGAAGGAATATCCTGGTGTTGGCTGTTTGATGATAATCTGACGCTTATTTTTGGAGATTTTTAGCTATCTGGTTGGGGGAGCTGGAGCAAGTCGATTGTTTTATGATATCTTAGGCAGTAGGAGAATTAGTTAGTGAAAAATGTTTGGTAGTACAAAAAAAATAAAGAGGAGGAAAGGTTGAAATTATGCTTGGTTTCAGTACTTTAGCAGGTGTTTTTTTGGGTGTGATGATGTATATCGCATTAAAAATGTACTCCTGCTTTTACACAGTAGGGCCCAATGAGCGGGCAGTGGTTGTTCAGTTCGGTAGGGCCGACTGCGTGGAAAGTTCCAGAGGCAACATGGAGCGCGATGATTTCTCACGCACGAGTAGCAGTAATTCCGATATAGGAGGGCGCAGCGACCTTTACAATTACCCTAAATTAAATGTCATAGGTCCGGGTCTGCATGTTTGCATGCCTTGGCAGCACGTAGAAATTGTTTCTGTAGCTACTCAGACAGCTAACATAGGGTTGGGAAATGGTGAACGTAGCAATAACGGCGCTATCCATGCTGTGACCAAGGATCAGCTTGATACCGAAATCTCCGGACAGATCCGTTTCCGTGTTTCTGAAGATAATTTGTACGCCTACCTGTTTGGTGTTAAGAACCCTATCGCGCACGTTATGGGATTTTTCCATTCGGTGTTGCGCGAAAAAATCGCCAATTATGAAGCTCCTAAGAACAGTTTAATTCAGCAGCAAGACGATGATGAAGATCTTACACGCAAGACCGTGGAAGGCATTTCCATCAACGACCTGCGTAAAAATTTGCAGGACATCAATGAGCATATGGAACGCGAGTGCGGCGAATCGGCAGTTCATTACGGGATTATCTTAGAAGCTGCACTCATTACTAACATCGATCCGCCCGATGAGGTAGAGCAGGCTTTGGCGGCTATCAACACCGCCCACAACGAGGTATCTTCTGAAATCAGTGTTGCCCAAGCCGATGCTGATCAGACTATAGTTCAGTCTAAGAGGGCAGTGGAAATTAATACCTTGAAGGCCCAGGCCGAAGTAGAACCTCTGCGTCAGTTGGCCTCCCAGTTACGCAGCTTGCGCGATAGAGGTGGTTTATACGCTTACCTGCGCAATGTCAGACTGGGGCTTTTAGAACGAGCTAACTCGGTCGTCTTGGAAGATAGGAGGTAGCGGATATGTTAGTCGGCGTGGCAATGGGTGTATTCATTTTTCTCCTTTTAGCGGAGAAGCTGACTCTCAGTTTGTGCGGTGTGATTCTGCCTTTTATTATCGTAAATGAGAGAGAGTGCCATATTATCGAGTTTATGGGTGAAGTTAAGTGCCGTTACGACTCGCCCGGTTTGCACTTCCTCTGGCAAGATATAGGGCTGTGGCGCAGCCTCACCTTTGCCTACTTTGGCAAGGATATTATCATAGATACTCGTCTGGATCAGTGCTATTTGCGCAGTTTGCCGGTGAACTCCGAAGAAGGTGCTCCTATGGGCATTGGCGTTTGGTATGAGATGGCCATTACCGATCCGGTGAAGTTCCATTATGAGAATACCGATCCAGTAGGCTCCTTACAGGCTAATGTACGCAACGCTACCGTGCGCTGCCTTTCCAATTTGAGTCTTTCAGATATGATGGAAGATCGTCATGCCATGAGCCGCAGCGTTCGAGCCGAGGTCTCTCCCCACTCTATGGAATGGGGCTACAAGCTTGGTGCGGTTTATATTCGTAACGTCCACTTTAGAGACAAGAACATGATTGCCCAGATTGAGGAGAAGGTCATCAATCGTCTGCGTCAGGTTACCGCTGCCATTAAGCAGGATGGTGACAACCGCGTAAGTGTAATCCGTTCTGAAGCTGACCGTAAGTCGGCCATTGAATTCGCTAAAGCCGATGCTGTGCGTCCTCAGATTGTTGGTGAGGCGCTGCGGGAAATTTCCAAGGATAACGAGGTGGCCAGCGCCCTCTTTGAGGTTTTGGAGACCGAGAGAATTCTCAAGAACAATGAGGCTAAAATAACCATTATTCCGGCCAGTGCCAATAGTGAACTTGGACGTTCCATCATGGCTGCCAATAGTGTCGATGCCGGCAAGTCTAAAAATACGGTTGTTGCCTCTCGTTTGACGCAGAATTCGTCGAATTTGTCGGTAAATAGAGCTAACGACAATAACTCTGCTCCCGATCCCGGTCGCAGGGTTCGCATCAACCTGTAAAGTTTGCGAGTTGTGGAGTGTGGCGATGTCCTGGTTGTTGATCTGTTTCCTTAAGTTTTAGGAAAGCGGTTAATTGTAGCCAATTTGGACAGAGCCTGAATCTCCCGATAGACGAGAACTTAAATACTGTCAAGCCGTCTCTCCATTTCTGCTTATTACAGAAAAAGAGGGGCGGTTTTTCTTCTGCCCAAAGGCAGGCTATTTTTACGCAATAGCAAAGTTTAGGGGCCAACTTCCCTTAATTGGTTTTTGTAGAGAGATGAAGAGCTAATGAGTGATTTGAGGAAAATAGCCGGAGTTATGGCGCCTCGTGAAGGCCATAAAATTGTTACCAAAGAGTATTTATCTGAAAATGTTGTACGTATCCGTGTGGAGGCTGCGCTTATTGCTAAAGAACGTCAGCCTGGCCAGTTTGTAGTTGTCCAAACGGATGTAGATTACGGCGAGCGTGTGCCTTTAACCATTGCCGACGCCGATATCGAGGCTGGTACCATCACTCTCATTTTCCAGGTGGTGGGCAAGAGTACCGAAGAACTGAGCCATTTTGAGGTTGGTGATTATATCCCGGTTATTACCGGACCTTTAGGCCATCCCACCCATTTAGAAAATTTTGGCCATGTTGTGGCCGTGGGCGGCGGTGTGGGCTTAGCTCCCCTTTATCCCATTGTGCAGGGTCTTAAAAAGCATGGCAACCGGGTGACGGTTATAGCGGGCGCTCGCAGTAAGGAACTCCTCATTATGGAAGACGAGATGAGGGCGCAGGCCGATGAGTATATCTGCATGACCGATGATGGTTCTTACGGTACCAAGGGGTTGGTAACTACTCCTTTGAAGGAGATGTGTGAGCAAGATCCCAAGCCGGATTTGGTGATAGCTATAGGTCCTCCGATTATGATGAAATTCTGTGCCTTAACTACCAAGCCTTACGGAGTTAAGACTTTGGCCAGCATCAACACCATCATGATCGATGGCACTGGCATGTGCGGTTGTTGCCGCATAACTGTGGACGGTAAAATTAAGTTTGTCTGCGTAGATGGTCCTGAGTTTGATGCTCATTTGGTGGATTTCGATAATATGCTCAAGCGCTTGAATGCCTTCAAAGAGCAAGAGGTGGAAGCCCGGGAGCATACCTGCCGCTTTAGAGCCGTTGTTAAGGAAATGACAGAAGCTCAAGCCTAGGCTTTGAACCTTTAAGGAGATTTTAAATATGCCGCGTTATAAAGAAGATCCGCAAATTTTGGAGCAGAAGGCTTTAGAAATTTTAGCCGGGCTGGATGCTAAAGATAATATTACCCCCAAGGATCGCATGGCTATTCCTCGGCAGAGGCCGGCTGTTCTGGATCCTCTGGAGCGTTCCCAGTGGCAGGATGAAGTGGAGAAAACTTTCTCACCTGCCCAGACCCTGGTGGAAAGTAACCGCTGCTTGCAGTGCAAGAACCCTCAGTGTGTGAAGG
The DNA here is from genome assembly GCA_900313515.1 of uncultured bacterium. GTDB lineage: Bacteria > Vulcanimicrobiota > Xenobia > Xenobiales > Xenobiaceae > Bruticola. Next base: position 5,598 of record OMRK01000200.1, read on the forward strand.
GATGTCCGGTTAACATCAACATTCCTGGCTTTATGGCGGCCACTGCTCAGGGCGATTTTGCCAAAGGTGTTGCCATTATCCAGGAGTCTAGCCTTTTGCCGGCCATCTGTGGTAGGGTATGTCCGCAAGAGCGGCAATGTCAGCAGAACTGTATGGTAGGCAAGGCTCACAAAGATGTTGAGGAATCGGTGGCCATCGGTAAGGTTGAGCGCTTCCTGGCCGATTGGTATACTGAAAATCACCAGGGTAGCTTGGAGGTTAAGCCGGAGAGTGGCCATAAGGTAGCGGTCATCGGCTCTGGCCCAGCTGGCTTGGTGGTGGCGGCCGACTGTCGTCGTGAAGGACATGAGGTGCACGTTTTTGAGGCCCTGCACAAGCTTGGTGGAGTTTTGCGTTACGGCATTCCGGAGTTCCGGCTTCCCAAGGCTGTTGTGGATAATCAAATCCAATCTCTGAAGGATATGGGAGTGCATTTCCATACCAATTACGTGGTTGGACGCACCCGCACTTTAGAGGAAATGTTCAAAGAGGATGGCTTTGAGGCTGCTTTTATAGGCGTTGGAGCTGGGCTGCCTATCTTTATGGGGATTCCAGGGGAAGATCTGATTGGAGTCTGCACGGCTAACGAGTACTTAACTCGCGCTAACCTTATGGGAGGCATTTATCCGGGCCGTAACGATACGCCCATGTATCGCTCTAAGAAGGTGGTGGTTTTAGGCGGCGGTAATGTTGCCATGGATTCCTGCCGTATGGCCAAACGCTTAGGGGCCCAAGAGGTTACCGTGCTTTACCGGCGTAGTCGTCAGGAGATGCCGGCTCGTCGTGAAGAGGTGGAGCACGCTTTTGAGGAGGGCATTCGCTTCTGCTTCTTGCAGAATGCCTGCGCTGTTAATGGCGACACTGAAGGCAGGGTGAAGTCGGTGACTGTCCAGCGTTACAAGTTGGGTGAACCCGACGCCAGTGGTCGTTGCCGACCGGTAGCCATAGAGGGAGACACTTATGAGTTGGAGTGTGATACCGTCCTGGTAGCCATCGGCAATCGTTCCAATCCTCTGCTTACGGCTGCTACTCCCGGCTTGGAAGTGAACCAGAAGGGCAACATTGTAGTAGATGAGGCCACTGGCAAGACCAGCTTAGATGGCGTCTATGCCGGAGGCGATATCGTTTTAGGTGCAGCAACGGTTATTTTAGCTATGGGTGAAGGACGTCGCGCTGCTAAAGCTATAAATGCACAGCTGGCCTAACTTGTTTTAGTATGTAAGGTTGTCGATTTGAGATAGATCTCTGACCGATGCACAGACCGTTCTCGGTTGGGCATCGGTGGAGGGATGATCTGGTTGCTAGCCGATTAGTTGGTTAATGTGGGGAGAGTGGTAAGATTTGTTGGGGGGCGAGCTTTGGGTAGGGAGGTTCTCTTGGATAGTGCTTGGCTAGGCAAAGTTGTGAAGCGGGTGGGATTTTGGGCCGCGGGTATAGCCTTCGCTTTTGGTTTAGGACTAGGAAAAGCGGAAGCTCAGGTGGTTTACAAGTATTACGAGGTAGCTGGCGGTGATACAGTTTACTCGATTTCTACGCGTTATGGGATCGATCCCGATGAGCTGGTGCGTATAAATGCTAATACTATAGTTGATCAAAAGGGGTTGCAGGCGGGTGCCATTCTGCTTATACCGGTATCGCCGGAACCACCCAAGCCTAGGCTGGTGACTGCAGCGCAGGCCGAGGGCGTGGCCGCTAACAGTAAGGACAGTGTAACTCGGGCCGTTGAATATACGGCCATACCCGAGCCAGGTAGGGTTAAACTGGACAGTAAGCCCGATGGCTTGGCCATGTCCGTTCCCGCCTCCGATAATGTGGCTAAGAATAAGAAAAAGAAATCCCGTAAGCGGCGCAAATCCCACCGTTCCAGTGCGCCTTCCACCGGTTACAGCATAGCTGTGGGCAGTGATGGCCAAGTTGTTAAGATCCCCAATTATGTGCCTCCGGTAGATGAGGATGAAGAAGCCGATGGAAAGGCCACGTCTAAAAATCGCGCAGTTAAGGATCTGCTAGCTAGGGCGCGTAGCTATATGGGGGTGCCATATGTATGGGGCGGCACTACTCCCGATGGCTTTGACTGCTCCGGTTATGTGCAATATGTGTATAGGGAAGTGGGAGTTAAGCTTCCCCGCACTGCCGATGTTCAGTACAATGAAGGAAAGCGGGTAGCCTGGGGAAGTGAGGCGCCAGGTGATATGGTCTTTTTTGAGACTTACGCTCCAGGGGCTTCCCATGTGGGAATTTACCTAGGAGATCGGCAATTCATTCACGCCTCTTCCTCAGGGTGCGTTAGGGTGAGCAGTTTGGAGGAAAATTATTTCAAAGAACACTACTTAGGGGCTAAACGAGTTTTGTAGACAATTGGCAATTAGCAATTAACAATGAGCAATTATTAATTTGTGATGCTTAGTGCGTAATTCGTGATTGGGGATGAGCGATTGGCAACTGGGGGGGCGCGCGGTGGGGGTAGCGGGCAATTGGCAATTAGCAATTGACAATGAGCAATTATTAATCTGTAATGCTTAGTGCGTAATTCGTAATTAGCAACGAGCAACTAGGCGCTAGACTCTGGGGGGAGCGGGCATGCGAATTAGTGGGGGGCAAGGCCTTTGGGGCTTTGCTTTAGGGCGGGCGTGGGATGACGTGCAGAATGCAGGCTTGCAGATGCCTGCTTGGTGATAGGGTCTTGTCGGTGAGCGCTTGCCAGTGGCGGTGGTTAGGGGCTTGATTTCTTCAGGCGCTGCAGGGAATCAAGAATTCTGGTACATTCTTGTTCGAGTTCGCTGCAGATGCGCTCGGTGTATCGATCGGCTTCGTCATGGATTTTCTTTGAGTACAACTTAGCCTCTTGGCGAGCTTTTTGGGAGTAGGTGTCGGCCTCTTTCCGTATTTTCTCAGCTATTTGCTGGGCATCTTCTTCAATTTCATCGGCCTTCTTATGGGCCTCTTCCACGATGCGCTTGGCTTCCACCTTGGCCTGGGTGGTTATGCTGTTCTGCTGCAGGAGCCGGGTTGCCTCGGCCTGAGCCGAACGGATTATCTCGCGAGCCTTGTCTTCGGCTTCGTTGACAATTTTTTCAGCCTGATGCTCGGCCTCCTCTGTAAGTTGGGCTCTATGCTCCGTCATCTCTTTGGCTTGCTGTAATTCAACTGGCAGTTGCTTGCGCAGTTCGCTTACAAGTCGCAAGAAATGCTCTCTATGGATAACCGAGCATTCCGACCAAACCAAGGGAAGAGGCTTGCTTTCTTGAATTATTTTCTCTATTTTGTCTAAAACTTTAAAAACGCTCATTTTTTCACTTTGTAACGTTCAAGTAACCTCGCCTTGACAACTGGGGGTACAAAATCGCTAATATCTCCGCCCAACGAGGCAATTTCCTTGATAGAGCTGGAGGACAAAAAAGCGTGTTCAGCCGTTGTCATTAAAAACATGGTTTCTACACCAGGGGCCAGTTTCTTATTGACCAGAGCCATTTGGAATTCTATTTCAAAATCGGAAACCGCACGCAGACCGCGGACAATAATGGAAGCGTCCATTTCTTTCACAAAGTCGACCAAAAGACCAGAAAAATGGGCGGTTTTGACATTGTTCAATCCAGCTAGGCTTTCGCCAAGCATGGCCTCGCGTTCTTCTAAGGTGAAAAGCGGATGTTTGTTGGGATTGTGGACAACTGCCACTATGAGCTCATCCACTATTGTTGCAGCCCGGACGATAATGTCCAGGTGACCGTTGGTCAATGGATCAAAACTTCCCGGGTAGATGGCGCGGTGCATCTATTGGTCCTCCAAGGTTGAGGCCTCTGCGTTTAGGTGGACAGTGCCTTCAAGAATGGTGTCATTGGGAATACTAACTTTTTGAGTAGCGGTTATGGTGACATCGCCAACACAAGTGACATTCTTGCCGAAAACGATCGGCGACTGCACGTCTAAGAGGCGACATCTGGCAATTTTGGGAACCCCATAGGGGAACATGTGGCTAAAGTCGTCTAAATCTCTAACTTCTTTGGGAAGTTTGATTACGGGAGGAACGAAATCTTTTCCGTAAACTTGGGGAATGTAATCCGATCCTAGTTTGATGAGATCTGAGCGCGCAACGAGCAGATCGTTGAGATTTTTCACTGGCAGGAAGCGGCTGCGGGGAACCTCCAAGGCAGCGGCATTGGGGAAGGAGGAAATAATGGAGCCGCAGGCGGTTTCCACTTGATAAACTTCAACGGCGCTGGTTGGGGTAACGCGAAGCGTTTTGTGGTTGCAGATCACCGGAAGATCTAGGAGGCCGCTCTTGGAGGTGATAAGCTGATGGAGCTGCTCTACGTCAAACCATAAGTTATTGGTGTTAAAATAGTTGTACTTGTCGATATTGATAAAATCATCTTTATCGCTGGGAGCACACATGTTGTACTCGCGCAGAATAAAATTGCCGTGAATACTTCTGGCTAGGTGGCCGCCCTTGCGATCGCTGTTGCAGCGACGGGAAACTTCCATAAGAAAAGGACACTTATTCTGGCTCATCCAGAAGGGGATGCGAGAATCGACTACAGCGCCTAAATTATCGATATTGGAAAGGAATAAGTACCTGATACCTCTAGATAAAAGCTTGGATAGTACACCGGTGAGGAAAAAAGCTAGATAAACATCGCCATGTCCAGGGGGACACCATTCCGACTGAGGATCGGTCGGGCATGAATAGGGAGCAAGTGAATCGGCCTCTATCCTGGGCACCCTGGACTGCATAAGTTCCGGATGCACAGGTTGCTTTAAAAATTCCACGTACTTGGCCACATGTTCCATGGTCTGCGCACTGGTATTGAAGCTGTTCATGAGAATGAGAGGCAGAAATTGCCCACCAATGCGTTTACGAGCATAGAGCACTTGATGCAACGCTATGTCTAAAAAGGTTAGCTCGCCGTGTACTGGGACTAACGATTTAGGACCGCCCTCCATTCCCATGCTGGTGGCTAGGCCGCCGTTTAAGCGCAAAATGGCACAGCGCTTGAGCATATCATCTGATTCTTGAGGATCAAGCGCGGGTAGATCCTGCCAACGCGGTAATCCACTTACTGGAGTTATGTCTTTTTCCAAAACATAACAGCCGCTTTCGTCGAAGGCTTTGCTACAGCTGCGGCTGAAGGCCTTCACCTGGACATCGGCGGCTCCTATGCTCTTCATTTTTGAGGAAAAAGGCAGAAAATTAAAGGACATAGCTTATACTAATTGCTCCCAAGTGTTCTTTTGGCGGATTTGATAAAGCACATTGTAAGAGGTCGCCAGCCTGAAGGCCATCTGTTTAAGTAAGCGGATCACCAGGTGACGTGAGCCTACCCCTGTCCGAGCGAAGCTTGATCATTCAAGCGCACGGAGGCGATGCCCCGATGACGTATAGCTTTCCAGATTCAGGTTGGCTACAGAGCAGAAGGTTGGCAATCAACCGGCACTGGATTGGACGGCCGGCTCCAGGGGGCGGGAGGCTTCAAAGGCATCCATTGCCGCTATAAAATCGCGGTAATGTTCAGATATGACCTTGCGGCGTAGCTTCAGAGTTGGGGTCAGCTCTCCGCTTTGGATCGTGAAAGGATGAGTTAGAAGGGCAATGCGCTGTATACGCTCGTGTTTCGCGACATCACCCAGAAGCTCATCTATATTCTTTTTCACAAAAGAAATAATCTCTGGGCAGACCGCCAGATCCTCCTTGTTGGTGAAACTGAGTCCTATCTGCTTAGCGTACTCAATTAGCTTGTTGAAATTGGGCACTAGCAGGGCACCGACCCAGGAGCGGCCCTCGCCGACTATGGCCGCCTGCTCCACCAGAGGCGAAAGGGCTAGGCGTGATTCCAGATATTGGGGGGCCACATACTTGCCAGTAGAGGTCCTAATCAGATCTTTGATGCGATCAGTTATGCACAAGTAGCCGTTTTCGGCAAAGCAGCCCACGTCGCCGGTTCTGAAGAAACCATCTTCGGTGAAGACATCTTTTGTGGCCTCGGGCTTGTTGTAGTAACCCAACATTACGTTATCGCCTTTGACCTGGATTTCATTGCCTTCACCCAGGCGGATCTCCACCCCGTCCATAGGCAGGCCCACCATTCCCGGAACGCTGCGGCCTAGAGGTGTGGAAGAAATAGTGGCCGTCGTTTCGGTTAGACCATAGCCGTTGTTGATAAAAATTCCGCAGGCTCGGAAGAACTCGTGCACTTTTGTGGTTAGGGAGGCACTACCCACCACCAGGTGCTTAATGCGACTGCCAAATACGTGGCGAACTTTGGAAAAAACCAGCTTGTCAGCGACCTTATTGCGCAACTTTAGCCACAGACCAGGGGTTTTCCCTTCTATGATAGTTTGTTGGTATTGGCAACCTATATCTATGCACTTGTTGACTAGGTTACGCATTGCTTTTGAACGGGTGGCAAACTTTTCGTTTATACCCATATAAATTTTTTCCAGGATACGAGGAACCACGCAGATAACCGAAGGAGCGGCGTAGGGCAGGAAACGAATAATCTCTGGAGAGGGTTTGCAATAGTAATAGGTCATGCCCCAGGCGTACTGAATGGCCGACCAGCCGCGTTCAAAGATGTGGCTCAGTGGCAGCATGCAGAAGGAACGATCCTGATCTGTTATGTCGGGCAAACGGTTGCGATGGCGCAAGATCTGGCAGACGATATTACCATGGGTCAACATGGCTCCGCGAACCTCACCAGTAGTGCCAGACGTGTAAACTATGGTCCACAAATCCTCAGGCTTTGTATCGGGAACCCTGCTGTTCCAATCGGAGCGTATGGCCACGTTCAAAAAATCGGCTAGCTTCTGACACTTGGGGTGCTCTCCCTCGATAATGACCACATGCTCTAGCTTTGGGACAGTTGCAAAAAGTAGATCTGCCAATTCGGCATTGCCCACGAAGGTTAGCTTGGGGAGGGTCTCGGTAAAGATTTGCCGCACCGCTTCTTGGGAACAGGTGGCGTGCACGGCCACAGTCACAGCCTTGGCGGCCATGCAACCGTAATCGATCTCGGTCCATTCTGGGCAGTTGGGAGAATAAACGGCAACGAAGTCCTTCTCTCCCAAATTTAGATCGAGCACTGCTGAGGCCATCCGGCTGATGTGCTCTAGAAACTGGGTCCAAGAAATCTTTTCCCAGTGATCCTCTCTGTAAGCTTCGTAGGCTGTGCGCTCTCCGTATTTTTCCGCGTTTGCCTCCAGGTTGGATATAAATGGAGTGTAATCCATTACCGCTTACTCCTCAAAAACACTCAAAAAGTTTTCATCTATCTGCTAGTCTGATTTATAAAGATCTTGCGGGCAAACCCTAAATAAGCCTAATTCCGCTCTTCATTTGCCTGGGTTGTTTCTGGTAGTTGCACTTCACGATAACGACGCGCTAGCTTAACCTTTTCTTCATGAAGGCCCGCTTCCAACTTCTCCGCTTCCTGCAGAAGTTTTTCGCTATCGACCTTCAGCTTATGCACCGCCTCCGCCTTGGGCTGCTGACCTTTAGCACAGTCTTTGTTTAAGAAGTCCAACCAGAGCTGGCAGTGTTCAATTCGATTTTTGAAGGCTTTCTCATAATGGCTTCTGATATCTTCGCATGGCATGGGGCAACGGGCAGCTTCCACCGCTTTCAAAGTTTCCTTAAGGCGCTGCTGTTGGTCGTTGAGTAGCTTGACCAGCTCCTGGTGTTGTTCGGCAGTTAAGCCTGTTTCCAGCTTAGAGGCCATTTTGTTAATATCGTAAGCGTCGGCTTCCACGCGGCGTTCGTAAACAGTCATCTGTGATACATACAAGTTTACAGTCTGCCCCTCAGACATACCGCAGGCCGAACAAGCCAGGACAATAAAAGCTAACGCTAACCAAATTTTAAACTTTTTTATTTGCATAAAATACCTAAATCAAAAAAGAACCTATTACTCTTACCCGCATTGATGGAAACAACACAAGGTTGAGCAAAAAAATTAAGCGGCCCAGCCGCTAATTCAGCTAAACCTGTCTTTTAAAGTGAACGCTTGAGTGCGAATTAACAGGTACGCAGTCTTCCAAACTTCATTTGAAGACCGCAAGGTCTTCGATGTTTAACAGCATACAAACCGCCCACCGCCGCAGTCTTCTCTTTTTTTAAGGCCAAAGCCTTTTTCAATTAGCAATTAACAATTAGCAATTAACAATTAGGAATGAGCAGTTGGCAATTGTCCGCTCTTGCTCCGTTCATCTCTTGCCCACATTCCTGTGCGCTTTGTTTTCAGTTGACTATATTGCGACATTATTTGTCCTAAATGAGAAAAACACCGTCTCTGGTTGCGAGGCGGTGTAGAAGGTGGGAATATATGTAACTTTATTACATAGCGTCGAAATTAAATGATTTTAAACTAGGTTTTAGCGTGCCAGTTTTGACTGGATACCCATTTTACAGCACTTAAATTAACCGGCTTGGTACCGCTTTAGGCAGAAGCGTAGGCGTATTCTTCCTCAGTAGAGGCCAGCATTAGGTCGTATTTGGCAAAGACCAAGTCCTGAAGATCTAACTTGTTCTGTTTGTCCACAAATTGGACTATGTCCAGCCAACGTCCATTCTTGGTGCGCCGTGATGGCATGGATAGCCAGCGGCTTCCATCTTTTTCGAAGATCTTAGCGCCGCGAACCATTAAAGGGCCTAAGCGAAACATTACAGTGGCTTTAGTGTACCCTTCGCCTGCGTAAGGAATGATCTGACGAATCTCAAAGTCGAATTTTTGCATGGTTTTTGCTCCTTTGTTTTTTAAAGTGCGCTTAAAGCAGGTAGGCGTGAAAAATAGAAACTTCATGAGCCCCAAAAACGGGATGGGCTTGTAGAACAGGTGAAATGCAGCTATCTCTTGCTGCCTTGCTTGGTTAGGTCTTGGGATTCAGAAGGAGCCATGGAAGCTTGATAAGCTTCTATAACGGCCCGTTCTACGGCATCTTTTATGTCTCGATCCAAAAAATAAACCAAGTCTCCCCATTCGCCTGTTTCGGACATGCGCCCCGGCATACCTAACCAATACCGACCGTCTTTTTCAAAAACTTTGGCGCCGCGCACAATTACCGGACCTAACTGGAAATTAACCCCGGCTAAAGCAAAACCGCTTTCATACTTGGTTATGCTTTTAATGGTAAAATCGCTTAACGTGGTCATTATAAGGTTTCCCCCTATTGCTCTTGCTAGGCTACCAGCCTCAATAGGTCGTAGCTATATCTAGAGTATAGGTGGGAATTTTTGCCGGCGTTTTGCTCTTAAGTTACAAACTTATTGTGTGGATATTAAGGAATTATGAACCAGCCAGATTGAATGGAACTGAATATTTGTGCTAAGTGCGGAATACAATGAGCTGATCGTGAGTTCTTATACTCAACGATGGTAGTTCGCTGCTGGGAGCTATCTGTGCACCTATTCTGAGTGGGGGTATGCGAGGCAAAAAGAAGCGCGGGTAGGTATATAATCGGAATCTCCTACGCCGCGCAAACGTCATCCATCCGACTGGACAATAAGATCTGTTCAATCGGGTTGGATAAGGCTTAACTGCCCAGGGTTGCCACCATAACCGCTTTGATGGTGTGGACGCGGTTTTCGGCTTCGTCAAAAACTATAGAATGGGGTGACTCAAAGACATCTTCGGTGACTTCCATGCCGTTGGGCAGGTTGTACTTTTCACAGACCTCGCGGCCAACTTTGGTGTCGAGATTGTGGAAGGCCGGCAGGCAGTGGAGGAATTTAACGTGGGGATTACCCGTATTCTCAAGACATTTGGCGTTGATCTGGTAGGGGGAAAGCGTCTTTATACGATTCTCCCACAGCTCAGGATCTTCACCCATGGAAACCCAAACATCGGTGTAAAGGAAATCTGCACCTTTAACTGCCGCTACAGGATCATCGGTTATCATAAGATCGGCGCCGGTAACTTTGGCTATGTCCTGGCACTGAGCTACCAACTTGGGATCAGGCTGAGAACAGCTCGGAGCACCTATGCGGAAGCGGCAGCCCATTTTGGCCGACATAACCAGCAAGGAATTGGCCACATTGTTGCAACCATCGCCCATGAAGGTAAGGGTAATATCGTGCCAAGGCTTATCGGTATGCTCGCGCATAGTCATGAAATCGGCCAGGGCCTGGGTGGGGTGCCATTCATTAGTTAAACCGTTCCAAACCGGCACGCCGGAATACTGAGCCAGCTCTTCTACGATTCTTTGGCCGTAGCCGCGGTATTCAATGCCATCGTAGAGTCTACCCAGAACACGGGCCGTGTCTTTCATGGTTTCTTTAACACCTATGTGAGAACCGCTGGGGCCTAAATAGGTAACGTGGGCGCCCTGGTCGTAGGCGGCGGTCTCAAACGAACAACGGGTCCGGGTGGAACTCTTTTCGAAGATTAGAGCAATGTTTTTGCCCTTAAGCCGAGGAATTTCATTGCCTGCATACTTAGCCTGCTTCAGAGATGCAGCTAGATTGAGCAAAAAATGAATTTCTTCAGTGGTGAAATCTAAAAGCTTCAAAAAGGAACGATTTCTAAGGTTGACTGGCATTGAAACTTCTCCATAACAAAAAATTCAGGAACCATCACAAAAAACGTTAAACGAGGCGGAAACGAAAACGGGAACCGATCTGTCTCGGGGGATTGCCAGGAGCCCAAAAACGCAGTCCCCGCTCAGTTTTGCATGTTCCTGCACATTCTAACCAGTTAGTTCTGGAAATACCGCCTCTTTCCCTTTGCAAAAATAACAGCTATGCACTAGCATGCGGAGGTTATGGCACTTATAAAGTTTGGAATAGAATTGCCCAACATTTTACCTTGGCCTGTACTGCGTGAAGCCGCTCTCACTATGGATGGTCAGCGCTGGCGGGGAGCTTGGACTTACGATCATCTTATGCCTTGCACGGCTGAAGAGTTGCCCTTAACCGTGTCTTCGACCCGAGAATGTGAGGAGGGGCCTATCCTGGAGGGCTGGACTCTGCTGGCTGCTATGGCCGCTGTTACTAAGAGGATAAGACTGGGTACTATGGTTACTTCAGCTACCATGCGCCATCCGGCCTTGCTGTGCAAAGAGGCCGTCACTGTGGATCACATTTCGGGCGGTCGGGTAGATTTGGGGCTGGGTACCGGCTGGCATGAGCACGAACATGCCGCCTTCGGTGTTCCTCTAGGAGGGCTAAAGACACGTTGTGACCGTTTTGAGGAGAGCGCTGGCCTGATTCATCACCTCTTGAATGGCCCCTATCCAGTAACTTGGCAGGGCCAGTTTTTTCATTTGCAGGAGGCGCCCTTTGCTCCAGTGCCTGTGCAAAAGCCGTTGCCGTTGCTTTTGGCCGGTGGTGGGGAAAAACGCATTCTGCCTGTAACGGCCAAGTATGGAGAGGCCTGCAACTTGTACGTTAATATGTTTTCTTCTATGGAGGAACTGCGTCGTAAGCTTAAGGTTTTGCAGGAACTTTGCCATAAGGTGGGGCGTGACTATGGATCTATCCGCAAGACAGTAACCATGTATGCCGATCTTATTGATGATGAACAGGAAGCATTTAAATTCCGCCGTTTTATGGGACAGCATCTCTACGATGAAGAGGCCGATGCTCTGCCCTTTGGATCGGCGGCGAGGATCATTGAGGCTATAGAGCCACTCATAGAGCTGGGGATAGATGAGGTCGTTTTTAACGGGCCTTATCCGAGTCCTGAGAAGCTTACCAGGCTGGATCAAGAAGTGTTAAGTGCGTTTGACTAAAAAATGGGGTTGGTAGGCTGCTTAAGTGAGCTCTCTGACCTGGAGGCTGGCTGCTCCATGTTGACTTTAGAGAGGAGGCTGTTGCGGACCCTTTCTATTGAAGACTGGCCCAAGATTTGGTTGTCGATGGCTCAGATCTGCAGTTTAGTTTCTTGCTTTATAGGCTATGTTTCAGTTTTGTTGTGCAATCTGCATTGTGCAGTTCGGTGCCCTAAAAGCTTAGACTGAGCTGTGTAGTAAGGTCACCCAAACAAAAAGTTGCGCCTTTCACCTTGAAGGGAAAGACGCAACCTATACAACCGACGGGACTACACGCAAAAGCTACGCTACTTTGGCGTCTACTCCTTTTACGGGAAAACTAGCGATGTCTTCCGCCGCCAGGGCGAGGACCACCGGGACCAGGTCCACCTGGACGCGGGCCACCCAGACCAGGACCGCCGGGGCGAGGGCCACCCAGACCAGGACCACCTGGACGCGGGCCACCCAGACCAGGACCGCCGGGGCGAGGGCCGCCATGGCTAGGACCAGGACCACCTGGACGCGGACCACCCAGACCAGGGCCACCTGGACGTGGGCTAGGATGCGGAGCTGGACGAGGCGCAGGAGGCGGAGGGGCCGGACGATGGGGACCGGGACCGAAAGGACCGCCGGGACGTGGACCGGGACCGAAGGGACCACCTGGACGAGGGCCGGGGTGGGGCATAGGAGGCGGAGGTGGCGGAAGGGGAGGATGTGGATGATAAGGACCAGAGGAACCCCAATCTATATGATCGGCAGTGGCGCCTATTACGCCGCCAACAACGGCTCCTACAACGATTCCTACAGGGCTGGGAATAGCCAAGGCGCCAACCAAGGCGCCTATGCCGCTGCCTACCAAGGTGCTGAATATTTTGCCGATAGCATGGCCCAATCCGGACTTGGATTTGCCCTCAACGCCGCCTTGGGCGTCAAGCTGACCAGTGGCATTGCAGAGGTCCATCCTGCTCGGAATAACACCTTCATTGGCGTTACCGGCGGAAGCCTGGAAACCGTCACTGGAAACCAAAGCTGCTTCTGTGCTGCTAGAAGAAGAAACCTGAGCTCCATTCGGAGATGAAGAACTTACGAGTCCTGCCTCACTGGCTGTACTTGCAGTATAGCTTGGCAAAGAGCCCGGGCCTAACGAATTAACGGACACAGCTTTTGCTCTCTTTCTACAAAATCTGCTAACTATGCTATTTTAGCAGAACTGAGCCGAAAATGCAGCGCGTTTTTTTCCTTTTTGTAAATATCTGCCTAGGCTACACCTATTTACAACTCTTTTGCCTTGGCGATCCATTTCGATGACCAATTTATCAACATTTCCGCCATAAGAGAAAAACTTCCATCACTGCCATTTTTTAGAATCAGGCTTGTATGGAGAATCTTGTTATCCTCTGGCTCGAGATAGGAAGCCAGATCTGCCTGCTTTTTGACAAAAAAACCGTTTTTTAGGTAAACAATGGCCTGCAAAACAAATATCGCAGATTTATAGAGAGCCTTTAGGTCTTCTAGGCTTTTTGCGTGAACTACATTGTGCACACAGGCGTGGTAAATATTGCACGCGCCAAGGCGAATGGCTGCTCTTATGTCGTCTTCGCTAATAGTTCGCGTAAGCTCGTCTAAAGAGCCAATAATAGCAGTTGTATCGTGGCAGAACTGAAATAAATCCGATTTGTCCCAGAGCTTAATTTCATTCTTGCCTGAAACGAAGCCACAAACTCTAGTTCTATGGGGGAGACTGTCGAGCAACTTGCTGTAAGTGACAAGGTCACTGTAAGAAACCGAATCCAGGATCAGCACAACATCAATATCGCTGGCTTCGTTTGCTTCGCCGCGACCGAAGCTGCCCTGTAGGCCCATAAACCAAATACGTTCTCCAAATTGTTTTTTCATAATGGCGGTATAAAGCGCCAGCCATTGCTCGATATCAAACATGTTTTATGTTGTCGTTTCCATCCTTACATTTTTTGTGACTTGAGTCGGATGTCACCATGCAAAAAGCAGATGCTCACCGTTGCGGTAACACCTGCTTTCAACTCACTGTTTCAAAACAGTTATGTCGTGTAGACTAACTGGTAGCCTCTCCTGCAGGCCTGGACAGCAAATCATCGCAGACCGCGTTTGAGACTGTCGAAGTCGACGAGACTAACAGCCTGGGTTATTCCTCATCATCCCAGTCTTCGTCGTCATCTTCACTCTCATCTTCTTCGTCCTCGTCTTCCCAGTCGAAATCGTCGTCCTCTTCGTCCCACTCTTCGTCGTCTTCTTCGTCCCAGTCTAGGTCGTCATCCTCTTCGTCCCACTCTTCGTCGTCGTCTGGGTACTCTTCCTCATCTTCGTAATCGTCGTCATCATCCGGCCAGCTGTCATCGTTATCGTAGTCGTCGTTCTGCTTGCGTTTGGCCGCCTCGTAATTATTATCAAGGTCAAAAAATTGCATTTCTAAGTTCTCCTCGTACATAAGCCTTTAGTAGAAATATGCTCTTTTCACTGACAGCTTTTTACTTCCCAACTAACCTAGTGATTCTAGCACCTCTTTTTAAGATAATTAGCTTGATATGTCAAGCCTGTTGAGGAAATTTTTCCGTAAATTTTTTAAAGTTTAGAAATAAACTTTGGCAAAACTGTTGCTGTCGGCTATAAAACGTAATCATGTTAGGAAGCACGGGCCCGATTGGGCGGTAATTCGGATCTCTCAAGGGCAGTTTGGCTAGGCTGGGGAGCGCGGTTACCCCTTAAACATTGCAAAAAAAAGGAAATATTCACCCTCAAATTAAAGAGCAGCCGGTCAATTCCATTATTTTCGAAGGCGTTTTTCTGCCATGGCCAAAATAGATAACCGCGATCAATTAACCCCTTTGTTTCGGCAATATTTCGGACTTTGCGACGAGCATCCCGACTGCCTGGTACTTATGCAGTGCGGCGATTTTTATGAGGCCTACGGTGAAGGCGCCGAAATATTTGCTAGAGATGCCGAAATTGCCATAACTTCTAAGGATGGAGGACAGGGGCGTAGAATTCCCATGGCCGGCGTGCCTCTTTACACGCTGGAATCCTATTTGCGCGTTTTGGTGGCCAAGGGCCACCGGGTAGCAGTAGCCGAACAGACTAAAGACCCCTCTGAATGTAAGGGTATTGTTCCCCGTGAGGTAACTCGTATAGTTACGGCTGGAACTATTCTAGATTTGCAGAGCCTGGACGAGAAGGATCATAACTACCTTGTTTGCTTAGTTTTGGCCAAGGACGGCCAGGTCGGTTTTTCAGCCGCCGATATAAGCACCGGTGATTTCTGCGCCAGCCAGTTCACTCTGGCGGACTGGGGGCAGATCGGTGAGGAAGTCATGCGCTTCCAACCTTCGGAGGTTATTCTTATTGGCAGGTTGGGGTCGGATGAAGCCGCCAGCTTATTGGATTGGCTGCAGACTCAAATGAGCCAGTTTAACTTGGTTAAGCGTGAATTTAATGCCAATTTAGATGTGTGTAGGCAGATTCTACTGCGCGAGTTCAAGCTGGCCGTGTTAGATGGGCTTGGCCTGACCGAGTATCCGCAAGGGATAGTCGCTCTGGCGGCCATGCTCGATTACATCAAACATATTGTTTTAGATCATCCGGTAATTTTGGATCCGCCTCGTCTTTTGGCTTCTCAGAGGAGCCTTATCTTAGATCTTACTACTAGGCGTAATTTAGAGTTAACAGAAACTCTTTTGGGGCGGGAGCGTCAGGGGAGCCTGTTGGGTGCCCTGGACAGCACTTGCACCTCTATGGGAGCTCGCAAATTGAAGGAATGGCTGTTGCGTCCACTTTGCCAGAAAGAGCGGATCGAGGAACGCCTAAATAGATGTGAGGAACTTGTCAATGGATCTACCCAGCGCGAGCAATTGTGTCGGTGTCTGCGCAGTGTGGTCGATATTGAGCGACTTATGGCCAGGGTCTCTTACGGCACTTTTAATGCCCGGGAACTTTTAAGCATTGCCTTTTCTTTGGAGAAGGTGCCGGTGATTATTGAGGTTTTGAAAGGGCTACCTGGCCAGGGAACAGCTTTTGCTGACATGCTGCAGACATTGGGGCAGGATCTGGAACAATTGGAAAAGTTAGGTCAACTCTTGGAGGCGGCTATAAATCCGGAAGCTCCCCTGTCTATAAAGGATGGCGGCATAATTCGTGCGGGTTATAACCAGGAATTAGATGAGCTGCGTGAGCTCCATGCCAACGGCCAGGAATGGCTTAACCGTCTGGAAGAGAGAGAACGTAACCGCACCGGTATAAAGACCCTCAAGGTTGGCTATACTTCGGTATTTGGCTATTACATAGAGGTGACTAAGGCCAATTCACAGGCCGTGCCGTTAGAGTACACGCGCAAGCAAACCTTGGTTAACAGTGAACGCTACATAATACCCGAGCTCAAGGAGCATGAAGTTAAGGTCTTAGGAGCCCAAGAACGTATTAAAAAGCTGGAATATGAGCTCTTCCAGCAGATCCGCCAAGAGGCAGCTGGGTACGCTCCAGTTTTGCGTCGCCTAGCCAAGATAGTAGCTGAGTTGGATGTTTATGCTTGCCTGGCCGGGAAAGCCCAAAAGAATAACTGGGTGCGCCCGCTCTTGTGCGAAGCACCGGGAGTGGAAATTATTAACGGTCGTCATCCGGTGGTGGAGCAAACTTTGGGGGAGTTCGTGCCCAACGATTGTTATTTAGATGGCAAGAAACCCGTTATCATTTTGACTGGCCCAAACATGAGTGGTAAGTCTACCTGGTTGCGCCAGACCGCTCAAATCGCCGTTCTAGCCCAGATGGGCTCCTTTGTTCCGGCTGAGAGGGCTTCACTTTCCATTTTCGACCGCATTTTCACCAGGGTTGGTGCCAGCGACGATCTTCATTTGGGGCAGTCCACCTTTATGGTGGAAATGAGCGAGACGGCTAATATTGTCAACAATGCTACCGCTAAATCTCTAGTAGTTTTGGACGAAATTGGACGTGGTACCAGCACCTTCGACGGTTTAGCTATAGCTCAGGCGGTAATAGAATACTTGCACGATGGCCCCAAGCCTCTGACCCTCTTTGCCACTCATTTTCACGAACTGACTAAGTTGGGTAGGGCTCTGCATGGGTGTCGTAATTTCCGAGTAGCGGTTAAGGAACTTCCCGACGAGGTGGTCTTTCTGCACAAAATTGTTCCCGGCGGTGCCGACCGTAGCTATGGAATTTATGTAGCTAAGCTGGCAGGTATGCCGCGGCCTATTCTGCAGAGAGCTGAAGCTTTGCTCAAACGCATGGAGCAGGAAAGCAAGCGCAAGAACAGCACAGCTCAGTTGGGACTGGATATGGGAGAATTTTGTCCTTCTTAGGAATTAGTACTATAAATAACCTAGATTGTGAATTATTTGATTGTAACTTCGATTGTTTGTTTGTAGATAGTTCTATAAAGTCTGATATGTAATAAAAAAATGAAGCGACGCAGATAGGGTTTATATAGGCAGGAGTGCCTTTTCAAGAGGTGAACCACTCGGGTCTTAGATTGTTTGTGATTTTAAGAATGATATAGTAGTGATTTGGTGAGTATTTGGTGGAGGTTCGTGCTCTGTGGATATTTGGTTCTCATATTTCGTGGTTGCAGCGATAGCCGGCATAGCTTTGCTGGTCGCTTTACTTGTGGTGTGGGTTAACAGCAAGAAATCTTTAGATAACGTTAAGCTTAAAAATGATGCTCTGATTTCCATTATTGAGTCTTCGCAGCAGCTTGGTTCGTCTAGTTCCTTAGAAAATGTTATGGGGGTTGTCTATAAGTGTATTCGGGCCTTAGTTGATGCCGATACCGTTGCGGTTTATCTGGTTGATGACAGCGTTGTGGAGGAGACTAGTCTGGTAGTCAAAGGGGTGGAGTCGGCTGACAGTTCTGTGTTTGTCAATTTCAACCCTGATAAGAAGGAAACTTGCATAGGCCAGGTTTTGCAGTCCCGCAAATCTCTTATCTTTGAGGATTTTAGCAAGGAAACTTTCAACGAGGAACTCATTCCCCGCGACAAGGATTTCCATTCGGTAATGGTTGCGCCGTTACTCTTTGAGGATCGCGCCATAGGTGTAGTTTTTGTTTCATACCATCAGCCTGGGCGTTACGATCAGAATATCCTGCATTTCTTCGAACTTCTGTGTGGCCAGGTAGCCTTATCGGTGCGCAATACCCAGCTGCAAGAGGGTCTCTCGGCCTTCGCCACGCGCGACTCGCTTTCTGGCCTCTTCACCCATGGTTACTTCCAAGAGCACTTGGGCAAGTGTTTGGTTAAGGCCAAGTATGCCAAAGAGCCGGTGGCCTTGATGATTATCGATGTAGATAACTTTAAGAAGATTAACGATAATTACGGTCATCCCCAGGGCGATGCCCTGCTCAAGCAACTGGGTGGCCTGATCCGCTCGGTGGTTCCTTCCACCGATGTAGTTTGCCGTTATGGCGGCGACGAGTTCACCGTTACTATGCTCAACACCGATATGGTGAAGGGGTCCATTTTGGCAGAAAAGATCCGCGAGAAGGTGGAAGCTTACGAGTTCGTATTAGGTCCTCAGATTGTGCACATTACCGTTTCCGGCGGTGTGGCTGACTTCCCAGAGGAGTGCGGTAGCAAGAAGGAGTTGGTGCGCAGAGCCGACGAGGCCCTTTACGAAGCCAAGAAAGCTGGCCGCAATAAGGTGAAATTCTAAGGGAACAGCGTTGGAATGTTTGGATTAGGACTGGGCGAATGGTTAGTCATTCTTTTGGCCGTGGTGCTTTTGTTCGGCCCTAAGTATATTGGCAAGCTGGGGCGCAACCTACTGGATAGTTTACGTAACCTGGGTAAAGATTTCCACGAAGGTTACGAGGGCGGCGCCTCTGGATCCGATTCGTCTCCAAGTTCTGCTGACTCTAAGAGGGAGTAGCAGACTGTTTTGCTGGAGAGCGGTGAGTGCTCGGCACATAGTAGCGCGGATAATTTGGTGCAAACTTGTGCTCTAGAGGTGGGTGAAGAGTCCGGGCTGGGGGTTATGGATGAGTTTTCAGCTGGCCTATCTGGGAGCCCGTCTGCACAGGTTACCTCCGATTACAAGGTGCCTTTTGCCGCCTTGGCCTTGCGTGATAGTGGGCTAAGCCTGCTTGAAGATTTCGCTGACGACGATGAGGGGGGCAATTGCGCTGGAATTGTCAAATCTGGGAAGCTTACCGAAGGCCAGAAAAAAGATAAGGATCAACATGGCGCGCCTAGTAGTTTAGAGCTAAACAGCGATGGTGGAGGTCCGGCAGATAGTGAAATTCCTCGGCGTGTTTTTGACGCTGTAGATAATACAGATTCTGCCGCTAGCTTGGGGAATACAGGGCATAGTAATGGGGGCCAGGCTGAGCGCGGAGATGGTGAAGCAGAGTGCAGGGGAAGGAGTGTAGTCGAGCGCATTAATGAGGGTGAGGCTGAGCTAGAGCAAGAGATTGAAGCTGGTTACAATGTAGAGGCTGATATTATTGATGAGGGTGACATCATCGATAATGATACACCGCTCAGTCTCACCGAGCATTTAGAGGAATTACGTCGGCGCATTCTTGTCTGTTTAGCCTGTTGGGTGGTGGCCAGTTGTGTCGCTTACAGTCAGGTCGGTTATGTTTTAGCTAAAATTCGTGACTTGGCTGGTGCGGGTTTTTCTTTTGTTTACACCAGTCCTACAGAAGCTTTCATGGCTTTTATCAAGCTGGCCATGGTAGTGGGGTTTGTAACCGTTCTTCCGGTTATTTTGTACGAGTTTTTCGCTTTCATTAATCCTGGGCTCAAACGTAAGGAGCGACGCTTACTGTTCTCTCTGGTGCCGGCAGGATTGGGATTGTTCGCACTCGGCCTTGTCTTCGCTTGGTTTGTGGCTCTTCCGATAATGTGGAAGTTCTTCCTGAGCTTTCAGGGGGCAGGTATCGTGGCCCTATGGACTATAGGAGAGGTGGTTGGCTTTGCAGCTGGTCTGCTTTTGATCTGTGGAGTCATTTTCGAACTGCCGCTTTTTGTGATTGGCGCAGTGTATATGGAATTTATTTCCTACGAGCGGCTAGCCAAAGCGCGCAGGATGGTTTACTTTGTCATAATTGTTTTAACTGCAGTTATTACTCCCACGCCCGATGCCTTCACCTGTTTGGTGGTGTCTATTCCTATTGCTCTGCTTTTTGAGGTTAGTTTGCTTGTGACTCGACTGGTTCGCAGATCGGATAATTAAGCGCCTTCCTAAAAGATGGATCGCCCTAGTGTAGGCAGAGAAACGATATTTGCGCAACATTCTTAGGCGACATGACAAATAGATTGTGGTTTTAATCCTGGGTACTTGACAAGTTCGAAGAGGATGGGGACAGGGCGGCGTATCCTTGGGTGAGGTAATGAGACGTGTGATCGATGTCAAGCTGGAGCGTGATACCGATGTATTTAAGTTGCAGACCGTTTTAGCTGAGCACATTTTAAACAGATACATGGGCATGCGCATTGACGGTTGAGCATGCTAGAGAACAGGATAACTTGAACTTAGGACTCTGCTAAAAAGTGGTGGTGGACAAAAACTTGGACTGACTGCGTTTATACAAGAATGATTAGAGTCGGCTGAGCTGTTCCTTGACAAAAAAACAACCCGGTTTGGGGAACTCCAATTGAAACCGGGTTGTTCTATATGAGCCGGCGCCTGACCGCGTTTGGAGGCGCCAAAGGAAGGCTCAACCAATTAACTACGTTTTATTCCGTACTTAAGCTCAATCTCGCGGGCTTTGGCATCGCGCTCGGCTCGCTCCTCACTGCTGAGCAGATCGGTGATATCTTCTGCCTTGACATGGGCTATCTCAGATTGCCTTCTTTCCATAACGATCTCGTGGGGCGAAGGCAACTTCATGGCCGCGATCTTTTTATCCAGATCCTTCTCTAAATCGGTATAGTCACTACCCATTGCGCCCTACTTTCCTTCCTGGGAACCGAGAGCTAACGCATCCACGGCCAGGCCGCCTTCAGGAACGTCGCCTGCAAAGACGTGGAGGACGATGAGCTTCTTGGTTGTCGTGCTTCCGTCGGGAGCTTGCTGGGCCTGCTCTTCCACTCCCACATCCATAACTGTCATTTTAGCTCCAGGAGTTAAGAGACATTCCTTTTCTTCAGGGAACTGGCTCAAACGCTCGTCGGCGGTCACATAGACTCCGCCTACGCCGTCGCCAACGTAGAATCTGGTAACTACCTCAGCACCTGGATCGAAGCTGAAATCACCATCTATCGTGCTAGAAACGAAGGTTTTGCGGGGGATCTCTCTATCGGTAACGGTACCCTTAAGCCAGGCAGCGGCGTCTTCTACGCTACTATCACCACCGCTCCGGTAGATTTGCTCAAACGTGCTGAACTGATCGTTGGTAAGGTAGTTGTGCAGTTCCTGAATATTGGTGGTACGACTGAGTACCACACCGCTGGGAACGTTGCCACTGCCCAAAGCCTTCTGAACAGTTTGAGCTGCCTGAGCCACATCCGCAGGAGTCTTGTCCGGGTTGAAGAGATAGCCGTTCATAGCCCGGTAGGCAAATGTACAATAAGCCTTTACGCAGGACCTTTGTACGTCAGACATCCGGTCGCCAACTCTATCCATACTGTATAACTGCTTTGCCTCCGCATCGGTGATCGTCCTAAAGCCCTCTACCATCTCCATGCTGGGACGCTTCGGGCCAGAAGCTGCGGCGCTACTAACCGCCAAACCACCCATACTAGCTGTGGCAAAATCACCACCACCGAGTACAGGAGCCTTCGCCACGGGGGCGTCGGGTGTATAGTCGCTTGAGTTAGCATGGGACATTATACTACTCAAATAGGGCTGAACGGCAACCGTGCCTACCCAATCATCGTTCCTGGGCTTTCCGGCATCGCACCAGGCTTTTATATAGCCCTCCGACTGGCTGGCGGCCTCGTCTATATCTGCACTACCCTTAGGCGGGGTAGGAGGCAGGGGAGTGGAGGAGATCTCCACTTTATCTGCCGGGGCGGCAGGAGCCTGTTGAGGAGCTGGCGCTGGAGCAGCCGCTGCTGCCTGAGGTTTGGCCGCGCTGGCACTACCAACCGAAAAACTCTGAGGAATCTGTGGCATGCCCGCCGGGGTAATGATACTCATGAACGTAAGCTCCTTTTTCTACTGATTATCTATAAAAACTAACTAGTTGCGAAAAATACGCTACTTTAGCCCACTTATCACTTAACTTCCTGTGAGTGTAAACCTTAATGCAGGTTTATACTTTAACAGGAAGTTAATTTACTTGCAGATCTGTGACCTTTAGGCTTTAGGGTCCTCGGAAGCGTTAGGCTCCTGAGGCTTTGCTTCAGTTCCTTCCGCTTTCGAATCGTTGCTACTCTGGTTCTCGGCGGGTGCCTGGGAAGCAGGAATCTCCTCCAAGGGCATAGGTACGGTCTTGTTAGGATTTTCCGGAGCCTTGGGAGGGCGGCGATCACGGATGACCACCAAGGGAGTCATTTCGTCGGCGTTACCCTGGGGATTGGGTTTTAAGGCCTCTACTACCTCAGCCTTGCGGGTAGGATCGGTTATGGCCAAAACATCGACCTTGCCGAGATCGTTAGCATCGACAATGGTAGCATCCAGACCGGTAGCCTGCTTGATCTCCTCGCAAACCAGATCAGGGTAGGCTGGAGCCAAAACCACGTGCTTATCGAAGGGGGGCAGGGTGCCAGTGCAGTCATCGATGGCGGCTACTGACCGACCGGTGACGCGGTAGAATTCTCCGGGACGACCGATCAGTTTGCCGATTAAACCGCAGACCATGCCGTAAACAATTTTCCAGGTGCCGACCTCGCGGAAGGCCATCTCCAAAGAGTAAACGGAAGAGAGCGAAGAATTCATGTCAAAGAACATGTTAAAACGGCGGGCCAAGTAGCGGGGTTTAATATCCTCACAATAGGCCAGGCGGCCCTGCATGATGGCCACCGGACTTTCGGCTAAGGCGATTATGTCGCCTGGTCTGGCAGTCTCTCCGGCGTATTTTTTAACAACTTCGACGATATTGTCACCGGGTTTGAGCAGGGGAGTGGAAATGGGCACAGCCGGAGCATCGGGGGCAACTGCCTTTTTAGGAGGCTCGACACTAACTTGACGAGTGGGCTCGGGAGCAATCTCCTTAAACTCCTGAGAGTTTAAGGTGATGACCTGGCGGCGATATTTCATAGGGGTACGGCAATAATACTTGAAGTTGATGTCGACTTTAAACTCGCCCAGATCGGCTACGGCTCGGCGTACGTCGGGAGCGGTGAGCCAAATCTCCACTTCAGCGGTCAACTTTTTGCCTGGCTTGACAATGACCGCTTCCCAGTAACCGTCAGCACGAGGAGATTGAGGATTGATCAGGCTTACAATGGGATGCAACTCGGAGTAACGCAGGCCTATGGGCTGCAGATGAGCAGCAGCATCGATGATTAAACCTTGCTGGGTGCTGGAATTTTGGAAGGGGAAGGTGAAGCGGAGGCGGGCGTGGTTAGCATCGTGATATTCTACCCGCATATTGTCCACCTGTTCGGCAGCCGCTCTGACAACGGCATCGGCCCGAGATGAAGATATAAATTCAAACGCTAAAACAGTAAGAGCAGGGACTGCCAAAAGGGTTGAAGTCCAGCACATAAGTTTTCCTCCATTAATTTCTTGTAATTGCAGAAACTCGTCGGGCCTTTTTGTAGAAAGTCAGCCTTTATCCTGCCAAAGCAATCTCTCCAATGGTAGGTCTTGAGGAGGAGCATCGGCTTTAATCTGGCCTTTTTCTAAAAAGATTACTCTTTCCACATGTTTGCGTACCAAACGGAGATCGTGGGTGATTAACACTGTAAGAGTAGGACGCTGATAGCGCAGATAGTGCAGGATTGCAATAAAGAGATTCCAGCCCTCGTCGTCCAGAACGGCCGTGGGTTCGTCCATAATAATGGCCCGAGGATGCATGGTTAGACTTGAGGCTAAAGCTAGCAGCTGCATTTGGGCTCGGCTCAATTCGTAGGGATGTTTGTGGGCATATGGGGAAAGTTGGGTAAGTTTTAGGGCCTCCTCACAGCGTTGGGAGACCTCGTGGAGATCGAGGTGAAGATTGTGTGGACCGAAGGCTATTTCTTGAGCTGCGGTGGAGGAGAAAAATTGGTTGCGTGGGTCGTGGAAGACGAAGCTTGATAGAGTTGCTAAGCGCCAGATAGGTATATTCTTAGTGTCTATCACGACTTGTTCTGCGGTGGAAGGTGGATCTGAGGCGGAATACAGTTCCTTGATGGAATTTGAGGTAGATTGTGGCCAGCCCTGGAACAGAGTAGGGGCACCTATAAGGTTAATTGTGCCACTCTGGGGGCGGATGAGGCCGTTAAACATCTTGGCCAGGGTTGTTTTGCCGGCTCCGTTGGCGCCGCATATGGCCACGCATTGCGGAACGGCTAGGCTGAGATTGATGTCATTTAGAGCTGAAGTTCCGTCCGGATAGGAGTAACTTACGTGTTCAAACGTTACCCGGAACTCGGGGCGGCCCACCTCATTTTTAGTAACAGCCTCAATATTGCCCGCTCTGAGTGAGGCGCTGTTTTGGACATCAGTTCCTTCTGTTTGAACGTGTTCAACCTTCAATTTAGGCGCTGGTCCGGTTGACCACGACGTTGTTCTAACTTCTGAACTAGCGTTTACCAATTCCGATTCGGTTACTAAGGTTATCTTTCCATCGTTTAACTTTAGGTATTTATCGAATTTGTGTTTTTCATTTAAGCGTGAAAAGGCCCAGATGATCAAGCGTCCAGAAGCAGACAGGCTCTGAATGTAGGTGAAGAGCTCTTCGGTGCCGCGGGGATCCAAAAAGGCGGATGGATCATCCAAGAGCAGAAGGGCGGGATCTAATACTAAATTGGAGGCTAAGGCTAAGCGTTGTTGCTCGCCGCTGGAAATTGAAAGAGGATGGCGCCTGTCTAATTCTTTTAACCCCAGTTGTTCTATGACGCGCTCGGTCTTTTTCAACATAATTTCCGGAGCTATCCCTAGGTTACCCAGCCCCCAGGCTATCTCTTCGCGCACGGTCGAGCATACGCCAGACAGGCTCAGACGAGGATCGGAACCGATCAGTCCTATCTGCGGTCGAGCGGTAGGTGAGTGGTTACTGTCCAGAAGAGAGAGCCCTTTTACGGTTATGTCACCTTTAAATATACCCTTAACCATGCGCGGTACCAAGCCGGCCAAGGCTTGCAAGAGGGTGCTCTTACCAGAGCCAGAGTTACCCACCAGGGCAACCATCTGTCCACTTTTTAGTTCCAAATCTATGCTATTTAGAACTGGTGAAGAACCGCCGGGGTAGGTAAAGGTAAAGTCTTTAATGATCAGCATTAAGTCGCGCCCGCTTTACACTTTTATTTGAAACGCTCCGTTCTTCAATTTTGTTTTTTTTGTCCTTCTATGAGTTTTTATGTACAGAAAAATTTACTCTGCTCTATGCTATATTTACAATTAAAAATCAACAAAATATATTGAATTTTTTTATAAATTTTAACGCTCATCGCTGCTTTTGGCAAATCTAA
>OMRK01000277.1 GCA_900313515.1 uncultured bacterium
ACCTTCATAATCTGCTCTTTACCCACCACCGCGCTTATAGCGTAGCCGTTGGCCATAGCCTTACCGAAACAAGAGATGTCGGGGGTAACACCGTAACGTCCCTGGGCACCGCCCATAGAGACCCGGAATCCGGTGCGAATTTCATCGAAGATCAGCACCACATTGTACTTGTCGGCCAGAGCACGCACGCCCTCCAGATAACCTTCAGGCGGCACAATTATGGGCTTGGCGCCAGGATGGCCCACGGGAGTTATGATAATTCCAGCCACCCGGCCCTCATACTCCTTGAGCTTGGCCTCTAAAGCCTCCAGATCGCCATAGGGGAAACCGACCGTCAGATCCTGAATGGGCTGGGGCACGCCGCCATGGGTTTCCACGCACCAGTCATGCCAGCCATGATATCCGCAACGCAGGATGATGTCCTTATCGGTGTATCCGCGAGCGATACGCACGGCCACGCCGGTGGCATCCGATCCGGTCTTCACCAAAATAACCATCTCGGCTGAAGGGATAAGCTCAATCAGACGCTTCTCCAGCTCGTTTTGAATGGGCTGGACCATGGAGAAGCAGAAACCCTTGTCCATCTGGGCCTTGGCCGCATCGTTAATCTCGGGTTCATTGTAGCCAAGAATGATGGGGCCGTAAGCGCAGAGCATGTCTATGTAATCGTTGCCATCTACATCGACGATATGGCCACCGTAGCCATGGTCAATGAAAATAGGGTACTCACCGATTACAAAATTGTAGGGACGGCGAATTCCCATCATACCGCCGGGAGAGAGCTTCTGGCTATCTTCGTACATAGCCATAGATTTAGTCAGGTCAAGATGCGGATATTCGTTCTGGGTACTCATTTTTATACGTATCTCTCCTCAAAGAATTTTCTCAAACCGGGATTCTCACGCAATTCCCACAAAGTTGTATTGGCATGGCCGCGGGTGTAACCGTTGCCGATAATCATATCGATATCCTTGCCCACGCCTTCGGCTCCCAGGGCAGCCTTAGTGAAGCTGGTGGCCATGGAGAAGAAGTAGACCACGCCGCCTTGGCGGCAGGGCAGAATAGAAGCCATTTCCGTGTTGGGAACATTGACGCAGTTAATTACCACGTCGTACTCTCGACCGCCGTTGGCCTCCAGGGCCTTGTGCATAAGGTCGATGGCTTTGGTAGCATCGGCGATAATAGTCTTGTGAGCCAAACCGAGATCCTGCAAAAGATGGGCCGGTTCATCGATAATCACTGCGCCGACCACGTTGCCGTTGGGACCTACGCGTTTTTTAGCCTCATAGGAAACCAGCATTCCCGATTTGCCATTGGCGCCTATAACCAGTACAGAATCGCCAGGCTTAACCAATTTGGCAGTCTGCGCCGGGGCGCCAGCCACGTCCAAGGCCGCCAGAACCAAGTTCTCCTCCATATCATCGGGAAGCTTGGCATAAAGACCGGACTCGAAGAGCACCGCCTGGCCAACAATTTCCACGCGGTCAATGGCTTTGATAATCTTGACAATTTTGTCTATGCGCAGAGGGGTGAGAGAGAGCGAAACCAGGGAGGCGATCTTATCGCCGGGCTTGAGATCGCAATCCTTCAAAGCGGCCCCTACGGTATGGACCGTACCGATAAACATGCCGCCCGAGCCGGTCACGGGATTCTGCATCTTGCCGCGCTCGTTGACGATATCGAGGATCATTTCGCCAATTTTAGCTTCATCACCCCCGCAAGCCTCGGATATCTGCGTGAAGCTGGCCGAGTCGATATTTAAAGCGGTCACATCCACCAGAATCTCATTGTCATAAAGAGTAGAAAAATCGTTATTCAGCTTTTTTGCAGGCTGAGGGAGAACACCAATAGGTTCCAGCACCCGATGGGTACCATACTTGCAGGCAGTGGCCATAGAAAACAAAAACCTCCAAAAAACTAGGCTTTGGAGTTCTTTTTGCAGGTGGGCAGTTCCTCTGCTTTTTTGCTTAAGGCCGGCTTTTTAGACGAGCTTCCCCATTGTTGGATGCTACCGGAAAAAATTTATTTTCCCATCCAAGATGGTTGTAAAATTGGAATCTGCGAACCTACACTATATAAAACGATGAAGCTGCCTCTGGTAGTTTTGTGCAAGCTATAGATAAAAGGCTAAGAGAGAGCAAACTGAGCAGAAAGACGAGGCACGATTACATGATTTTAAAAACAGAACTTAAACGCAAGTGGAACGAGGAAATGTTAGAACAGCCCCTGCTCCCTAAAAAAGAGGAGTCGCTGCCTCTTAAGTTTCAGGTTAACCTAAACCAAAGGCAGCATTCCTCCCAGTAAATGCTCATAATATACGAGCATCCTAAGGCTAGTTAGCCTACTGCTCCTAATTGCCGCGTTTCTGAGCGGCCAGCTTGACCAAGCAGGTGGCCACGTGGCAACCGTGGGTGCCGCGGCCAAAGCCCTCATCGGCGCCGTGAGCCCGGGCCTGCTCCGGATCGACCTGGGTACCGCCGGCCAAGAAGATCAATTTGTCGCGCACGCCCATCTCTTTAGCCAAGGCATCAATCTTAGCTATATTGGTGTAATGAATGTTATCGTGGCTTATAATACAGGAAGCCATAATAGCATCAGCATTGAGCTCCACCGCCGCATTGACCAGTTTTTCCGGCGGCACGGAGGTACCCAAGTAGTGCACCTCAATTCCATACTTCTCAATACCACCGTGCTTGATGTCGATAATTTCGCGAAGCCCCACCGAATGTTCATCGTCGCCCACTGTGCCGCAAACAATCTTCATGGGATGCTCAGTAATGGCCTCGCGTATCTCACTGTCACTCATAACATCCGGCTCTTTAGGAATAACTAACTTATCCACATCAATGCTGAAGGGCACTTTCCCCTTCATCTCAATGCGCGTACCCTCGACCGGGTGCATAACCTCTCGACTGATCACCGCCAACTCCTGCAGGTTAAGGCGTCGGCCCACCTCTAAGGCAGCCGCTTCAGCAATGTTCTTGTTGGTGGGGAAGAACATTGTGAGCATAACCGTACCATCGGCCAGCCACTCCATCTCGGGGCGGATCTTATTTGCCTGGGGACCGGCGAACTCTTGTACCTTCTCCATGCGCAGATTGACATTATCGGTATCATCCAGCTCATCTATGTATTGAATCTTCTCCGGGCGATAAAGGGTACAACCGTCGATCAGCTTGTCGGGGCATTCGCCCTCCTTAAGGCCGTACTGAGCGGTATTATTGCGGCCGAAATGGGCCTCCACAGGCGCCATGTAATCGGCCGCCCTGGGAATGACTGTGCCCACACCGATGCCATCGTTGAGCTTACGGAAAATGCCATCTCCATTGCGCTCGGGATACATACCGCTATCGACAAAGAAGCCAGCTTCCACTGCGGCAAAATAGCCGCCAATCTCCAGCATCTCCTCCAAGAAGAGCACCGCCCGCTCCTTAAGTTCGCGCGCCTTATCGTGCAGATAACC